>JANPGA010000001.1:0-5932 GCA_031423735.1 Bacteroidota bacterium
TAAAATGATATTACAGAACCAGCAACAGGAACTATACTTGCAGAAGGAAAATATGTTACTGTAGTTCCGTTTATTCCTACAACATGAGTAATCGGTGTCGAACTTAAATTAGAGTTAACAATTAAATCTCCTATGCCTAAACCAGCAATACTTGATGGAGTTACAGTATTAGTTGTTGCTGATGAAACAGTAGTTGTTAAAGTTGCTGTGCCTGATATTTGACGAGATAATGCAGATACATTTGAATTGTTAACTGTTATTGATTTTGCATTCATCCTTAATTGACCTAAACGTAAAGCCAAGGAATCATTTATAGAAATTGAATTGTTTAAAGTAATTACATCAGCATTACTTGTCTTTTGCATATTAAAATCATAGAATGTTGAAGGATTTGTTCCTCCAATAATTTGGGCTGTTAAAGAGCCAAAAGAAACACGACCATTACCTGGAATTATGGTTCCATTATTAATCCAATTTGCTCCATTAAATTGTATTGATGGCCTGTTATTAATCTTATTAAAAGAAATGGCAACGCCTACACCAGTTAGAGTGGCAAATTGATTTAATGTAATTGTAGTGGATGTTTTTGCTATAACGATAGTTCCAGATGGAATGCCAACACCTGAAACAATATCTCCAATATTTATTAAGTTAGTATTCGGGATAACAGAAGTTATAACATTTGCACCAATTGTTAAAGTGCCATTAAGAGTAGTTGATGAAGATAAATTTGATGCATTTAGCAAGCCAGAGTTTGATATATCTCCAGCAATTTGAATAAACGAAGAATCCAAATGATTCAATGTTCCAGTATTTATTAAATCGCCACCAATAATAAGATCGGATGAACTTATTGATATTTTAGCTGAACCATTGTTTAAAATCTTGCCACCAACCGTAATTGCTAACCTTTTGGAGGGGTTACGAAATTTAAATGCAATATTTGGTCGGTTTGAAGATGGCGACTGACCGAAGGATGAAGTTAAATTTGGAGATGCAAGTGTTAATGAACAACCATCATTAGAAGCTCCTGACAAACCATTGCTTAAGTACAATAAAGAATTTGTAGGCGCAGTTGAGGTAAATTGCATTTCATCAATTGCATTCGCATTCGATGTATTATTATTATAACAAAATTGTAATATTATATTATCAGTTCCATTCCAAATAAATTTATTTTGATTTGTTGATAAGCTTAATATCCCGCCAATACTTTTTGATTGTATTGGTTTATTAGTAATTTTTGAATTTGCTGGTATATTTACTGTAATTGTTGATGATCCAACTGCTGTAACAATTCCATATGGTAATAGGCTGCTCATATAGATTGTATCCCCTATGAAAAGTTGATTGGGTGCGATATTAGGTGATGGAGAAACTCCTAATATTATTTTCGATCCTCCTATGGTTGATCCATTAAAGTAGTGGGTATTTGAGATCCATTTTCCATTTGTTGGGTTATCTGTAAATAAAGCCGAAGTAGAATAAATTGGAATAAATGTTCCAGTAATTGGTGATGAATTTGAAAATGAAGACAAAGTACTTGATGGAATTTGTTGATAAGAAATATTGAAATTCTGAAATCCTGAACCACCACTTGATCTTTTTACAAAATTTATTAAAAGCGAATCAATAATATTTCCACCTTTTAAACCTAATGCAGTTAGTTCATTTGAATTGTATAGAATTTGCAACAGTTGATCATTTTGATTGCCTCTAAAAATTTGACCAAAAATTGGCGAGGATACTGTTCCATTTCCAATCTTAATTAATTTTGAACCAGCTGCAGAAGATATGATGTTAATAGTACCATTATTTATTACATCATTGTTAATTGCAACTTTTACAAGGGTATCTGAAATAATAGTTAATGAATCTAAGTTTGAAATATTAAGGCTAAATACCATTGCAGTATCTCCTTTTGCAACAACAGGAGAATAATAGATTCCGCTACCTCTAATTGCTAACGCATTTGTTTTGTTTATTTGAACATTATCTGATAATGTCGGAATTCTTCCACACCAATTTAAAGCATCACTCCAATCATCATTAAATCCTAACCATGTTGAGGGAATTGTTGTGATAGAAACAGCAGCTGTAGTATACGTACCACCTGCATTACAAGTAATGGTACAACGAAGAAAAGTATTAAGAGAGAAAATATTTGTATAAGTACTTGCAGTATTTAAACCTGAAGCCGCACCCCATGGTCCGCCTATAACAGGAGCCGTTTCCCACAAATAAGTTAAACCACTATATACTATTGGAGATGTTAATGATGGGGCTAACGAAAAGGTAATCTGTGTTCCTGAACAAATATTTGAATAGGGCTGTAAAGAAGTAATACTTCTGCCAGAAGAGTTTAATGCCGAACAAGGGGTTGGCGCTGCAGCGATAATTGTAATAATATAATCTTCGGCCTCTCCTGATATCATTGAATTACATGCATCAATCGGCCATCCAGATAATCCAGTTCTAACGCGCATAGCACATTGACCAAGTGTTGCATTGAGAGGAATAATTATCGGAACTGTAGTTGCCACTCCAGGAGAGATATTTGTTCCAACAACTGTCGCTTCAGAACTTGAAAACACACCATCAGCATTAAAATCTATCCATACTTCAACTACTGAATTTCCAGATTGAGTTGTTGTAGTTAAATTATAAGAAGAGCCTTGAGTTAA
Source organism: Bacteroidota bacterium (assembly GCA_031423735.1). Taxonomy (GTDB): domain Bacteria; phylum Bacteroidota; class Bacteroidia; order AKYH767-A; family OLB10; genus JANXSD01. The sequence continues at coordinate 2,685 of JANPGA010000001.1, forward strand.
AGTTGTTGTAGTTCCTGCCGCTGGTGGATAAATAGTATACGCTGCTCCATTTCCATTTGTACATGTTGTAGAATTATTTATTCCACTTAATGATACATTAGAAATATATGGACTACTCGGACATCCGGGATGGATAGGAGTACAAACACAAAGCGAAGGTTGATTTTGACCAACACAAACTGGCACTGGATACTGAGGAGCGCCTCCTGCATTAGCTGGACAAGTTACTCTTAATCTATAACAAGTAGCTACAATTTGATTTTGAATTGTAAAGGGAAATGAATTGGCTCCTACTCCTACGATATCAACATATGGTCCTCCAGCTCCTGTTATACTTGATTGCCATTGAAAGATCATTCCTGAACCATATCCAACATTCCCAGTAAGATTTAAAGTAAATGGTTGATTTGTGCATACGCTGGGCGCTGTTGCTGTAGCGGTTCCTACTGATATAACATTACATGCTGGTCCTGATTGAATACAAAGAGTATAATCTTCGATTTCACCAGAAGTAAAGTTATCACATGCTTGGTTTGTTGGCCCTCCACTTGATCCACAACAAGTATCGCGTAAGATCACTCTCATTCTTGTAGGTCCAGAAATAGCTGTAAATGGAATTGTAATATTTGTTGTGAGTGAAGTAATTGTAGGTGAATTCCCGGTAGGTCCTGTTGGTCCTTGCAAGTAAAAATCTTCGCTTGAACTTAAAATTCCATCATGATCAAAGTCAATAAATACATGAGCAATTGCACTCCATAAAAAACTACTATTTGTAATATGCTTTACTGTGAAAGGATAAGTAACACCAGAAGTATAGCATGGTGTAGCAATTGATGTATAATCAGTAAAAGAATTTACAGCAAGAGGATTATTTAAGGCCGATCCAATTGTAGATGGATTAGAAAAAGTTCCAAAAACAACCTGACCAATATCAGTACCGCTAGTGAGACTTGTATAAGGTGTACAATAACATGGCGAAACACCTACTTGTATTCCTGTTGAAATAGAACTAGAGCCACAAGTTACTTGGCAATGATAATAAGTCGTAACACTTTGTGTTAATACAATTGTTGGAGCAGTAGCAGTTGGTGATAATACATATGGTCCTGGAAAAAGAGTTGTCCATGGTCCTCCCGCAGTTGGTCCTGATTGCCAAACATAAGTATATCCACCAGGGACAAAAGGCGGACTAATTAATCCGCTTAATGAGAGTGTGAATTGTTGTGCAGGTGATGAGCAAACACTTGCTGTTGATGAAACAGTTGTTATAACCCCTGGTGCTGTGCAAGCAGTTGCATGATAAAATGATAATTTTAAATCAGGTCGATCATTAGCTAAAATTCCTAAACTTGTTGATGGGCTACCATCGGAGGTCCATGTTTGTAAAGTATTAGGGGTAGCAATAGTTGTTCTTGACCACAATGAATTTGTAGAAACGCCTAATCCAGTTCCACCTAAATTAGTTTCAATAATAATTTCTAAATTATTTGTACCAGTATAGTTGTAATAAAATGGGTTATTTAATGTTATCATAACCCAAGTCCCAGACAACCATGAACTACTATTTATATTGCCATTAAAAACTTGGGAGTAACCCGAAACAGCATTTTGATATAAAGAAGACGATAGTCCTGATCCTCCGTTTTTTTCTTTCATAAGGATAACCACAGGCGTCGAGCTAGATTGTGCAGAAATTGATTGCAAGTAAAATCCAATTTGAGTTATCCAATGACCACCAGAGGTAAATCCAGCAACTGAAAGTTCAGCATCTGAATATTGCATTTGTGATCGCTGAAATCCCCAAGTTGTCCCTAGCGGCATATAATTAGCATTTAAACTAGATCCAGGAGCGGTTATAGGAATTACAGAAGTTATTTGTGCTTTAGATAACGAAAAAGAAATGGAGGTTAAAAATAGAGCGAGTAAAATTCTATTAATAAAAGATGTCATAAAAAGTTTCATAAGCGAATGATTTTTAATTGGTGAAATATTTTTTTAAATAAAATGTACTTATTGGCGAATGCGATTTTCAACCACAAGGTAGTAAGATTTATTTAATTCGTAGAAAAACACTTAATTTATTAATCACTAGTGCACCCGAAGGGATTAACTTCGTTGATCCACTTCTTTGCCGAGGTCCAAATAGTAAAGCCATCTGACCTGCGGATAAATTAATATGTTAAAAGATAAATGAACGAATTAAAATAAATTTACCGTTTTTTCCATTGATTCTCAAGTCCCATAAAATCTTCAAGATGATAAATTGAGTCTGAGTAAGAAAATAATATCGTTCTATCATCAACAATAGTATATTTTTTTCGCTTGTCAACGCTTAACTTTTGCAATTCTGGAAAATATTTTAAAGGAGTTATAATTATTCTTCCATCTTCTAATTTGAGCGTAATTTTTCCTGGTATATCAAATAATACCTGCTTAATTGATATAGAGAATTTTTTTAAAACAGTAGACATGATTATTTTAATATTAGGGTAGTAATTTTTTTTCCTTCTTTAACCATATAAAATGATTCTAAGAGAATTTGTTGATTGTTTTTTATTAATTTAATTGCTTGGTTTAAATCTGTTTCAGAAAGAGTTCCTCTATTTGCAACTTTTATGGAATTAAGCCAAATTTTAGCAGACCGTTGACGATTTCCTTTTTCTTTTACAATATGTAGATGTGGTGGTTCATTTACCGTGTCGTATGCAAAGATAAAAAAAGTTAAAAATTTATAAACTGCAATTTTGGGCATATTTGTATGAAATTTTTCAGGCTCTAATGTACAAAAAAACTTGAATTAATACCCTTAATAATTATTATAAGTTTCCTTATTCACTAGTGCACCCGAAGGGATTAACTTCGTTGATCCACTTCTTTGCCGAGGTCCAAATAGTAAAGCCATCTGCCCGAGGGCCAGATTAAAATGTTATACCAATTGCCTATATAATTTAGTTTGAAGATGCGATGTAATTTTTCATCAAGACGATTTAAAAAAATAGTTTATTAGCCTTGCCTACGGAACTATTTTTTTAAGAAGTATTGGTGTAAAAGGACAAGTAGATTGGACTAAATTATATAGGCATTTGGTATTTATAGACCATTTCGCGCAAACAAGTTTGGCTTATGATCTCTTAACATTTTATTTCAGCTTTGCTGAAATGGCTTTGCTTATTCACTAGTGCACCCGAAGGGATTAACTTCGTTGATCCACTTCTTTGCCGAGGTCCAAATAGTAAAGCCATCTGCCC
>JANPGA010000002.1:0-7775 GCA_031423735.1 Bacteroidota bacterium
ATCCTGGAGGAATATCTGATAGATAATAAGAATGAAGTTTTTAAAAGCGAACTTGTTCTTTATTCAAGCCCTTTATAAGCAGTGTTAAATGATCCATATCTATTGATTATACGCCAATATTAAGAAGAAAAATTGAATTTGAATACGTAAGATTATTAAAAAATCCATTTCGTCGGACTTGTTTCTATACCTAAATTTGATTCCGAAACACACACTCTCTATGAAACGTTTGCTCAGATTAATCCTTATAACACTACTGGTTAGTATCAGTACAGCAGAGGTACATGCCCAAGTAAAACTCACTATTCAATCGTTATACAACTACCCTGATACAGCTTACAATGGATTAAGTATTCAACCTGTAATTATAGTTAAAAACACTGGTAATGTTCCTTTTCAAGGAGTAGTTCAGATTGCTGTAGGATTGGATTCGTCGACTATCCAATACCTGTATTCAAGTAATAATGTTGTTTCCATACTTCCTAATGATACGGTAAGTTTTGTAGGTGGACCCGCTGGCTCTACAACCTATACATTTGATTCAACCTTTTATCGGGTAGGTCATAATGTGGTAGTTGTATGGCCTGTATCTTCTGCTTTTGTGTTAGTTGACACTTTACACACTAATGTTTACTTCACAATCAATCAGTTACAAGGAATTCGTGAAAACGAAGAGATTAAAGGACTCGTTGCATATCCAAATCCTGCAATTGATTATATCCAACTTTATTCACCAGAAATATCGCTTGAGTACGTAAGAGTTTATGACCTATCGGGAAGAACCATATTAAACCATCCTGTTAGTGATGGCAATGAAACTCGAATTCCGATAGATGCAATTCAACCTGGTATTTATATTATGGAAGTAGAAAGTAGTAAAAAAACAAAGAGTTTGCTTCGTTTTGTAAAAGTGAACTAAGGATATTGTAAATTAGCCCCGGAATTACGGGAAACATTTCCCTTTTCATGGAGGCGGTTCTGGTCACACACAGAAGAACCGCCTCTTTATTTTTTAGGGATAATCTAATTGACAAAGAAATTAGTTTAGTATGGAAGAGCAAACATTAATATTAAAAACGGCAGCTTTTGTTAAAAATGAATTAGCCTTAGCTGAAGGTGGCCATGATTGGTGGCACATACAACGTGTTTGGAAGAACGCAAAGATGATTGCCGCAACAGAAGATGCAAATGTTTTAATCGTTGAGCTGAGCGCTTTATTACACGACATAGCGGATTCTAAATTTCACAATGGTGATGAAGAAGTTGGTCCGGCGAAAGCACGCAAATTTTTAGCGCAAGAACATGTTGATGAGAAAATTATTCAACATGTTGAAAATATTATTCGAAATATTTCATTTAAAGGAGGCAATTTTAAGAGTGATTTTTATTCGATCGAATTAGCTATTGTACAAGATGCTGATCGTTTGGATGCAATGGGTGCGATCGGAATTGCACGAACATTTAATTATGGTGGATTTAAGAATCGTGAAATTTATAATCCTGAAATAAAACCAGATTTGCAACTCTCAAAGGAAGCCTATAAAAACAGTGATGCACCAACGCTTAATCATTTTTATGAAAAACTTCTTTTACTTAAAGATCGAATGAATACATTTACTGGAAAAAAACTAGCGGAGGAGCGCCATCGTTTTATGGAAGATTTTTTGATGCAGTTTTATGCGGAATGGGAAGGAGAGGCGTGAGTAAGTTTTCGTAAATTAAGAGTTAGTGAAAATGCGCTAAACAATTGGAGGTTTGTTTATTTCAAGAATTTCCATACTTTAGCATTATGAAATCAGAACAATTAAAGCTTGAATTGATACAATGGTTGACTTCCATTGACGACAAGCAAATTTTGCAATCACTTTTCCGTTTTAAAAATATGCAGGAAAATACTGATTGGTGGGACACCTTGTCAGACGAACAACTTAAAGAAATCGAGAAGGGAATTGATGACGTAAAAAAGGGTAAAACCATTTCAAGTAAATCTGTATGGCAGAAATATGGACGGACCGTTAAACATTGAATGGTCTGAAAAGGCGTTAGAACATCTTGATACTTTTTACAATTATCTATTAACTGAATGGTCTTTTAAAGAAGCGGAAAAATTCTTCGACCAAGTTCAGGAATTTGAATTCACTATATCCTGTTTTCCGAAATCATTTATCCAAAGCAAAAGAAAAAAGCGGTATCGGATTGGCTTAATACATCACTATGTTTCTGCAATTTACGAAGTAAGAAAAAACGACGTCGTTATCATTGCATTAATTGACAATAGATCTAACAAAAAAGTCCGGTAAAAAATTAATCATAAATAGAGCATAGGCCACCGAAAAGGTACTAATCTTTTAAATAATTAAATGCTGTTTACCTTCTGCGCCAATAAGCAAGAGGTTATTGGTAACACTATTACCGGTGATGAACATTATTCCAGCGCTTGGCAAAATGATTTATTTATCTACTTAACCAATGAATGAGCTATTCAAAATATTCAGAGCGCAAGAAGACGAAGTAAAAATCATTGCTGCTCCACCAACGCTTAATCATTTTTATGAAAAATTGCTTTTACTTAAAGATCGAATGAATACTGTTACTGGAAAAAAGTTAGTGGTGCAGCGACATCGTTTTATGGAAGATTTTTTGAAGCAGTTTAATGCAGAATGGAATGGTAAGAAACTTTAGTAGGCTAAATCTAACAAGATAAATGGACTTCATCCTACATGAGTAAGTAATACTCCCTTTCAGGCTAACAGGACTATTGTGTTCATTATCAATAATTTGGTTCTTTTTGTTTCATAATGAGGGTATTGATACTGCATTCAGAATACAGGAAATTATTCGCATAATTGTGAACATATTCACCAAAAAGGTGTATAAATGGTGATCGTATTCACCAAAAAGGTGTATAATTGGTGAACATATTCACCAAAAAAGCGTATATTTGGTGAATAGATTATTAAATAACATGTTTAATCGAATAATTGAGCCTAAAATAGTAGCCAAATTTGGCAAAGGAAAGGCTATCATAATTATTGGTCCGAGGCAAGTAGGAAAAACAACACTCATAAAAAGTATCATTGCTAGCAAGGAGCATTTGTTTTTAGATGGGGACGATCCTACGGTAAGAGAACTTTTAACCAATCCGAACACAGAACAACTCAAAACAATAATTGGTAAAAGCACATTAGTTTTTATTGATGAAGCTCAAAGAATACCGAACATTGGAATTACTTTAAAAATAATTACAGATCAATTTAAGCAAGTGCAGCTTTTAGTGAGTGGTTCATCTGCTTTTGAATTGAACAGTAAAATTAACGAGCCACTTACTGGTCGTAAATGGGAATACCAATTGTTTCCCATTTCTTGGAAAGAGTTTGAGGATAATATTGGATTTGTAAAAGCGGAACAACAATTAGAATTGCGTTTGATTTATGGAATGTATCCTGATGTAATAAATAACAGCGGAAATGAACTAGAGGTAATAAAACAACTTGCTAATAGTTATTTATATAAAGATATTTTATCCTTTAGCGGAATTCGTAAACCGGAAATATTAGAAAAATTATTACAGGCATTAGCATTACAAGTTGGCAATGAAGTAAGTTATAACGAACTTTCAAAATTATTATCGATTGATAAAAACACAGTAAGCAATTACATTGATATTTTAGAAGAGGCATTTATCATTTTTAAGCTAAAAAGTTTTAGCAGAAATTTACGAAATGAAATCAAGACCAATCAAAAAATTTATTTTTATGATAATGGCATTAGAAATGTTATTGTAGGAAATTTTAATTTTTTAAATCTTCGACAAGATAAGGGAGCATTGTGGGAAAATTTTGTAATCAGCGAAAGGCTAAAGAAAAACAATTACGAAAACAATTTAGCGAAACCTTATTTCTGGAGAACAGTGAATCAACAAGAGGTAGATTACGTTGAAGAAATTGCTGGAAAAATTAATGGTTATGAAATTAAGTGGAATGCTAAAGCAAAAATTCCAAAACTATTTAAGGAGACTTATAATGCAGAAGTTGAGGTGATAACTAGAGAGAATTTTAGAGGTTTTTGTAGCATGAAACAGGAGTAAAAAATTAATAAGCGATTTAGTAAACTCTAAAAATCCAATATAAATATTGACCTGCACAAATTAAACAAAAGAATTTTTATTGTTGAAGGTGAAATAAAACCACATACCCATTTTTTATTGGAATTGTGTTGATGAGATTTCCAGAAAAGCATCCACAAATTGAACAGGATTAATTGCAGTTTTTTTAACGTCTAAGTAGCGAAATGAAATCTGAAACTGATCAGGAATATTAATGAAATTTATACCACATAATTTTATTGATGATAAGAATTGCTAATTGAAATTATCAATTTTTAGGAGAGGACTTAAAAGCATAATTGGCGGCTGATGGAGTTAATTCAATCCGGAAAACTATCGGAAACTCCGACGTGCAACAGTTATCAGACGTATTTTTAAATAGTATCCATTAATGATGAAATCTGATTTAAAATCCAACCTGACATTAAAGATATTTTGCCACTATTTTGGGAACGTTAATTTACTAGTTTGTAGATATCTAAATTTACCTCATATTTGTACTTATTGCTCTATTATTCAACTCTTCTTTTAAACAAAATTTTAAATAAAAACCAACATGAAAAAAAGTTATCAAAATCATCCTTTAACACTAGCGATTATTGTATCATTCTTTATACTTGCAAGTGGCTGTTCTTCGAATAGTCTTCAAATTGGATCGATCAATTATTTCAACAAAGTGGAAGATAAAACTAATGAAGGAAATTATTTGGAATTGAATAATGGTACGAAAATAAAAGGAGATACGATCACTTGGAAGGCAGGATCATTTGTAAAAGACGAGATAAAGATCGACAATCAGAGTTTAGCCGTTAAAGAAGTGAAAGGCTATCGCAAAGAAGATGACTATTACATAAGGATTAAAAAGGAGTATATTAAACGTATTGTTCACGGCACTAAAATCAACATTTATATGATGTCTTTCAACAAAGAATACTCAAATGGAAATGGGGGAACGTCTGTAGTTACAAAAACAAATTTTTATTCACAAAAAGGTGATGATAGTCCGTTGGAAGTATTTCATAAGCTAAAATCAATTAGACGATTAGTAGCTGACTGTCCCGTGGCTATAAAGATGTTAGATAAAAGGAATTGGAAAATAAGAAAGGCTATGAGGAAAAACGGTAACTATCTTAATAGTGTTTTTGATGTGTATAACAACAACTGTAAAGAGTGATGCTATAAAGAAACTAGCATCAACTAATAGAACAAATCTGTTATCGTAAAATATTGCATACCAACAATTATTGTTTGAATAATTGAAATTTTAGATGTTTTTTGTAGCGTTGAAAAGCGCAAATTGTACTTGAATAATTATGATGTTTGACTCCGCTGTTGGCATATATAATGTTTGTCTGCGCGGGAGTCATGTATGATGTTTGACTCCGCTGGAGTCAAACTTTTGGATATTTAAAGATATTAATTAATTGAAAATGGCTGTTGTGGAATTTGTTAAAGAAATTTGATAAATGGAAACTGAAATCATTCACATAACAGCAGAAAAAGGAATCTACAAAGGAGAAATTGCAGTTTTATTGCATTTTGTATTCAATCAACTGGTTGTTAATCAACTTAGGAAAATAGAAGGTGTTAGGTGGAGTAAAACCTTAAATTGTTGGCGAGCGCCATATACCAAAGCATTTATCGAACAACTTAAGCTGGTAGAAGGAATCACTCTTGAGTTTAAGAAATCGGAGGAAACGAAACCATCAACCACGATTGCCCTTGCCAAGCCTCCTATCAACAATCAACCAATCATAGCAAACAGCATTGCTAAGATAGAACCATTACCAAATAAATCTTCTGGTACAACCGTATCGATTAACAATGAAAATATAAGCTCTGATGAAATTTCAGGTCCATCAATAGCTATCTTGAGTGACATCGAAAAATGGATTGATTATTTAAAATGCAAGCAATATGCTGACAATTCCATTAAGACGTATCATTCGGCGATGCTAGTTTTTGCTTCATGGCTTGGCGACAAAAATCATAAAGAAGTAAGACGAGTTGATGTTACCGAATTCATGAAATACATGGTGATCAAACGTAAAATTTCACGTTCCTATCAAAACCAAATTGTGAATGCATTAAAATCCTTTTATAAGCACACCTTTTCTATTCATTTAAGTGCTGATATGCTTGAACGTCCGCGAAAGCAATTTTCATTACCTAAATATTTAACCAGAGAAGAAGTAAGTAAATTATTTCAGGCATTAAAATATTTAAAACATAGATGCATTGTGAGTTTAATGTATGCATGTGGTTTAAGAAATGGCGAAATAATTCGGATAGAGCTTCGCGATATTGATGCTGGTCAACGGTTGCTTCATGTTCGACAATCGAAAGGGAATAAAGATAGAGTTGTTCCCATCCCGCTGAGTATAATGGTTATGCTTAATGATTATTGCGAAGCCTATAAGCCTGTTAAATATCTTTTTGAAGGGCAAGTAAAAGGCGAACAATATACCTCTCGCTCGGTTCAGCAATTTTTTAAGGATGCGGTTATTCGGAGTGGCATTCGACAAACGGAGGCAAGCCCTCATTGGTTGAGACATAGCTATGCAACACACATAATGGAGATGGGCACTAATTTACGCGACTTACAAGCCTTATTAGGACATAAAAGTTTACGTACAACAGAGATCTATACACATATTAGTTCAACCAACTTTAGCAGGATAGTTAGTCCGTTTGATACCTTGCCGGACACTAAAAACCCCAACGACTTATTAGATTCAGGTAAAAAGCCATATATTTGAAAAACGAAGTGCGCTTTTTAATTATTAGTGAGCCGTTATTTTAATTTAATTTGTTTCAAACAAAATCCATTATGACAACATTGGCAATTCAAAAACGAATTATATCTAAACTGAAGGAAACTAAAGACAAGACTTTATGGGAAAGCATCTATAAGCTTTTAAATCTATCAGAAGAAGTTGAGAAATTCTGAAACTAACAATGAGTCAAAAGGTAGGAATTCGAAAAGGACTTAAAGAGGTTAGATCGAAAGGATAATCCCGCATGCAAAAGCTAAAAACGAATTAGTTAATATTAGAATATTACATAATATTCATAAACATTAGATTTTGCCTCGTATAGTTGGAAATAACTTACCTATTTCATACCTTAGCTAAGTGAAAAAAAACAAAGAATTTGGACTAGATTTTATAATTGACAAACTAACAAACAGTATTGAAAATGTTATTAGCGGTGACAGTTTTGCGACTGAAATTTCAATACTTACAAGTAGTAATTTAAAAACTATAAATAAGAAAAATGGATGGGTTTTCAATTGGAAAGATGAATTTAAAAATCCAGTTAAGGATGTTTACAAATTGTCAATTACAAATAATCCAGACATAATTCAAGGTCTAATTAGTTTAGAAGTAAAAGCAGATCATGTTTTTATGCATTTGTTAGAAAATTCACCCTTTAATAAAGGAAAGAATAAAATGTATTCCGGAGTTCCTGGGAACCTAGTTGCTTTTGCATGTAAATTATCATTTCAACGAGGACATAGTGGAAATATATCTTTTATTTCAAAAACACAACTTGTTGACCATTATATTAACAGTCTTGGCGCAACACATTTTGGTGGAAGATTAATGGTTATTGAATCTCATGCAGCACTAAAATTAATTAATAAGTACTTTCAATAAAATAAAAATGA
>JANPGA010000003.1:0-1674 GCA_031423735.1 Bacteroidota bacterium
ATTTACTACGATTTAAAGGATTTGATTGCAGAAAGAAATTTAGATTTTACTTCCAAAAAATCATTTTAATTAATATTACCAACGGCTTGTTTTTAACTTAACGGCTCCATTCATTAATTGTAAAAAGTAAATACCTTGTTGTAAGTCAAGTGTAGTGATAATTTGTTTATTGATTTTGCAACCAATTTATATACTGTTCAATTTGTGAAACTAAATAATATGGAAGGTTAAGTAATTTAAATTTTTTACCATGTGGAGTAATTGTTTCGGTAAAATTTAATTCGCCAGCATAAAACCTAATTCCTAAATTATGCGGAGCTTCATCCATAAAAAGATGTAAGGATTTTAATTTCCCAACCGCACCTGATTTTACTTCGATAGGTATTAGTTTTCCTTCAAATAAATAGGTGAAATCTACTTCCGCAGAAGATTCTTTTCTTTCGCGCACCCAAAAATTCAAATTGCTTAATGTACTGTATTGAAATGCCAATAGTTCTTGCCCAACAAGATGCTCAATCATAGTACCTTGGTAAATACTATTTAAATCAGGCGTTCCCAATATTTCTTTTTGTATACCTACAAAAAAGTTAAGCATGCCAGTATCTAACACCTGTAATCGTGGTGATTTTTTGATATCAGGAACAATAGGTAATGTAGCCGAGGTGGTTGGATAAATTAATTGAAGTAGTAACGCGTTTTCTAATGTTCGTAATGATTCTCCCATCTCACGTGAACGATAGTTTGAATTACCAAATCCCTCAAATCGAATTCGCTTACCTGCTTGTAAGTAGGAGGTGCGTATGGCATGACGAAGATGAATAACCTGCGACGCATTGGAGGCATACTTCTCCACATCATCAAGGTAAGATGTTATCAATGAATCATACAATGGCGACAATGAAATTATATCTTTATTTTGAATGTAATGGTTTACAATTTCAGGCATGCCACCTATCAATGCATATGTATGAAATAGCGACAATAATTTAGTATGTGCAAATGATGATAACGGAATTTTCTGCATTTCCTCCACAGCATTTACTTCGCCTAGCGCACCTAAAAATTCTATAAATGAAACGGGTCGTAACATTTTATATTCAACACGTCCTACTGGAAAACTGATGTCTTTGTTAAATAATGTTTCAAGCATGCTACCAGCTGCAATAACAGCAATGCCAGGTTCCGATTCATAAAAGTATCGTAGTGTATTTAATGCTTCAGGTACTTCCTGTATTTCGTCAATAAAGATGAGTGTTTTATTTTTATTAATGAGGACTTTATTCTTGATAAAGAAAATGGATTGAACTAAAGCTTCTATTGTTGTAAAATCTTCAAAAGGTTCTCGATCTTCTGGTAGCTCTAGGTTCAAGTAGATATATTGTTCAAATTGGCTCGCAAACTGATTTATAACCGTTGTTTTGCCAACTTGTCTAGCCCCTCTTATCACAAGCGGCTTGCGTGTTTCTTGAGCAACCCATTTCTCCAACTCGAATATTATAGACCGTTTAAACATTTTCAAATTTACGAAAAAATAGTGTTTTGTCACAGAAAGGGGGTAAATATTTCAATTTTTTGTCACAGAAAGGGGGTAAATTTTGCTATTTCTTGTCACAGAAAGGGGGTAATTTTGCTTTAAAAGAACTAAATAAATTACATATAATTGAATATCAATAT
>JANPGA010000004.1:0-4562 GCA_031423735.1 Bacteroidota bacterium
ACAACGAGGGTGCAAAGGATAAAATTATCACCACCATGCAAATTAGTAGAAATGAAATTTTACTAAAACTAGCTGTTTTAAAGATTGGAATTATTGGTAATAATAAAAATGCAGCTGCATATCTGGTTTGAATGGCAAATGACGATAGAATTAGCACATAGATTAGGGATTGTTTATTTTGGTTCTTATCAGCTTTAAGCAGATGAAAGTACGAAGCAGTAATCAGCGCACAACAAAACATATCCGACATAGCAATAACTGATGCTCTCAAGAAAAATGGTGAACATAATAAACAGATAAATGCAAAACGCTGACGTTGCGTTCCTTTTGGATAGAGTAAATTTAATGTTTTTCCAAAGTAGAAATAACAAACTGCTGCTGAGAAAATACTAATTACTTGAAGACTAATTTTTGCTGGAATTACAAACGAAATAATAGCTCCAGCTAAAGGATATGCTACTGGCCAAAAGAAGTTTCCAGGATTTGCTCCACCTATTAAATATGTTTTAAGTGCTTTGGAATACCGTAAATATTCATGACTATCCTGCCCATAAAGTCCGTTGAATCCAAGAAGCTTACAGGTTAAAAGTGATATTATTAAAAATAGTAGAACACTTAACCAATAAAACTGCTTGGTAGATTGATAATTTAAATCATTTGAATTGCTCATTTTGATTCAAGTATGTAAAAGCAATTCGTTAGCATTATTTAAAAGTTAAAAAGTTAAATTAGCTCCAAGAGTATAAAGAGTAGGTAATTGATTAACACGTTTAAATCTAACTCTATCGAAGTAAAAAATATTTTGACGGTTATACAAATTTATAGCGCTTGCATTAATTTCAAAATTCGAATTTTTACCTACTACAAATATTTTTTTAATGCTTAAATCAAGTCGATGATAATCTGGTAAACGTCCTTGATTTAAATCACCATAGGCAATACCAAGATATCCGTTATCAGCAATTACATTTGTATATAAGCCATCAGCAAAGTTTAAATATTCGTAGAATCCAGCAGTTTTTGTGAAAGGAAATCCTGATCCATAATTCCAGCGTGAATTAATTACCCAATCAAGTTTTTTTCCTAATGTATAGGAGGCAACTAAATTCACATTGTGTCGTCGATCGAAGTGTGGGGTATAAGTTCGTATTCCATCATATCTATTTACAAAACCTAAAGAATAAACAGCCCATAAATAAATTCTTTTGTATTCATATTTTAAAACTGCATCAGCACCTTTTGCGTCTCCTGTTTCTACGATATAGGTTTTTACTAAATAGTCCGGTTGATTATCATATTCTCCATTATCTGGATAAATTTTATCGCGATTTACGTTGGTAAGTTGAGTGAATTTTTTATAATAAGCTTCAATGGTAAGATCAAGATGTGGAAGTAAATCTATTTCAGTTCCAACAACAATATCTCTTGCTTTTTGCAATTTAGATTTTACAGATTTTCCATTAAATGTTTTTGGTAAATTATCAGGACCAGAAATAAATCCATAAAATAAATTTACAACATCACGATCAGAACTTGTGGCAATTAAATTTTGCGAATACATACCTGCTCCAAATTTTAATCTGAATTTATCACTAACATTCCATTTAATTCCTAATCGTGGTTCAGGAGAAAATTCAGCAAGAGATGAATAATATTGTAATCGAATACTAGGATCAATTACAATTTTTGTTCTACTGATTCTATACTTAAAAAAAGTTCCAAACTCTGTTGTGTTTTCTATTTGTTCATTTTTCAATCCGGTAATTGTAGCAGACTCATAAGCAGTACGAAACCCTTCTACTTCAAACCCATATTTAAATTCATCGCGGTTTATGAAATTAGTAAAATTCATATTCATATTAAATCCATTCACTGCACTTGTACGTGGATTATCATTCGCTTCTTTCTGAGCTACATCATACTGTGAAAAAGCAAATATTCCATCTATTAATGTTGATGATCCTCCAGGAACAAGAATAAAATTAGCACCAAAACCTTTCGATCGCCAATCAATTTTAGCTATATTTCTATAGTTTGCTTGATCTTTAAAGTTGAATCCAAATAAATTAAGTTTACTTCCATTCTGTCCATTAAAAGAAATTTTACCATATAGATCTTGAAAGCTATAAGGCAAACCATCAGGACTTGCATCTTGATAGAGTTTTTTTGATGATTGATCTAAATATGAATTTTTATAAGATATTACGAATGATGAACTTCCTTTTCCTTCCGACTTTTGCTTCAGGATAGGACCTTCAAATAAAAGTTTAGCATCAAAAGTACTTGCAGATAATTTTCCTGAATACCGTTTTTTATTTCCGTCTCGTGTAGTGATATCCATGATGGAGCCAATGCGATCTCCGTATTCGGCGCTAAAGCCACCTGTGTAAACATCAGCATTGCGTAAAATATCAGTATCAAATACTGAAAACAATCCAATAGAATGAAATGGATTGTAAATAATCATTCCATCAAGTAGTACTTTATTCATTACAGGAGTTCCGCCGCGAATATAAAGTTGACCACCTTGATCACCACTAAAAACTACACCAGGAAGTACTTGTAAATATTGTGCTAAATCGGGTTCTCCACCAATAGAAGGAACTGATCTAATATCTTTAGGAGTAATTTTAATTACAGAAGTTCTTACTTCAATTCTTTGTGATTCTTTTTCAGCTGATACTTCAATTGTTTTTAAATTTATGGTAGCTTTTTTAAGATATAATTGTTTGCTGATTACTTCATCTTTTTTAATAAGTATCTCTACTTGTAACGAATCATATCCAACAGTAAATACAGTTAGCAAATAAGAGCCGGGAGGAATTCTACTAATATTGTAAAAACCATTTACATCAGTCGTAGCTCCAAACTTAGTTCCTTTAAGAAAAACAGTAGTAAATAATGCAGGCTCACCAGTTTCTTTTTCATAAATAAAACCGTGTATACTTCCTGTACTGGAAGATGTTTGAGCATTTGAATTTAATGTTGCTAAAATTATTAGTAGCAGATAGAGTAAATGTTTAGGCATATATTAATTCATCATCCAATGATGAAGTTTAGAAATAATAATTTAGTGTTTTGTACTACTTAGTTCAAGGATACGATCAAATTCCTCTGGTTGAATAATAGCAACTGATAAGCGACTTAATTTTACTAGCTGAATCTCTTTCAATCTTTCATCTGCTTTGATTTCACCTAAAGTAACTGGTCGTTTTAACTTTTTAAAAGGTTTAAAATTTACTGCCAACCAATTGGGATCTTCTGTTGTTGGATCTTGATAATGTTCTTTAAATACTTTTGCAATTCCAACAATTTCCAGTCCTTCATTACTGTGATAGAAGAGTACTAAATCACCCTTTTTCATCGAACGTAAATTATTTCGAGCGCCGTAATTACGAACGCCATCCCAAACTGCAATGCCATCCTTTTCAAATTGATCCCAGGAATACTTGAAAGGTTCTGACTTAATGAGCCAGTAATTCATAATCGTGTTTTGTGTGTAAAACGTAGCCGAAATTAAGAAAAAACCTCCTTAAATCAATAATGAAAACAAAAAGTGACATTCTAAAGTTGAATTCTTCTATTTAGTAAGGTTTATGACTTAAAATGAGCTAGTTAAAAATATTAGATTTGTGATTATAGTTTTCAATTAAAAACAATTTGATAAAAAATATGTTACTTATTGGTCGATTAGTCTAAAAATAAAAATACATTTGAAAAAATCTTATCATGAAAAATTATTTATTAGTCATTGCATTATTATTTAGTTTACAAGGATTTGCTCAGCATTCTTGTTGTTCGAAGTCCTCTTCTGCAAATTTTGCAAGTTTAAGCAATGATCCAAGTTTTGTTTCATCCCATTTAGCTCCCGAACCTTTGGATTTTACTCCAACTGTTGGTAAGATGGTGAGTATTAAATGTCCGGATGGTAAGGAAGCAAACGTTTTCGAAGTTAAATCGGGTACTAGTCAGGGGAAAGTGATTTTAATGTTTCATGAATGGTGGGGTTTAAATGATTACATCAAACGTGAAGCGGAGAAACTTCATTTAGAAACTGGTTTTACTGTTTTAGCTTTAGATCTTTATGATGGAAATGTTGGAACTAATCCTGAAGAAGCCGCTAAATTCATGAATGAAGTTATGGAAGAGAGGGCTCGTGCCATTATCAGTGCTGGAATCGATTATTCAGGTAAGTTTGGAAAGTTGCAAACTATTGGCTGGTGCTTTGGCGGAGGTTGGAGTATGCAAGCTGCTTTGATGGCTGGTCCGCAATGTGTGGGATGTGTAATGTATTATGGCATGCCTGAAACGGATAAAGACAAACTATCAAAATTGCAAGCGCCTGTTTTAGGATTATTTGCTAAAAAGGATCAATGGATTTCTCCTGAAGTAGTTACTAAATTTGATGCGCAGATGAAAGAAGTTAATAAATCATTGACTGTTGTAAATTATGATGCAGACCATGCTTTCGCAAACCCAAGTAATCCTAAATACAATAAAATAGCTGGAGATGATGCTCACGCCAAAGCTCTGGAATTTATTAAGAAAAATTTTGAGATGCC
>JANPGA010000005.1:0-14080 GCA_031423735.1 Bacteroidota bacterium
AACATTTCAGGATATTGCCCCGAAAATTTTAATCAAAGATTTAATGGAAGAGTAACTGCTGAGGATGCTTTGGCATATTCATTAAATATTCCTGCCGTAAAAATTTTAAACGAAATCACTTTGCCTGTTTTCACACAATCACTAATAAAGTGTAACTTTAAAAGCATTTCAAAAAACGCTAACGTTTTAGGGCTTTCCACTATTCTTGGAGGATGTGGAGTTACACCAGAAGAAATGGCTGGATTATTTACTATGATTGCAAACAAAGGGAAGTATGAAAAATTAAATTACCTTCTAAATGCGCCACAGAAGACAATATCAAGCCAAATCCTTTCTGAATCATCAAGCTTTTTGTTAACAGAAATACTAAGCAAATCAGATCGACCCGATTTACCTGATCTTTTTGAAAGTAGTTTACACATACCACGAATTGCCTGGAAAACTGGAACATCCTATGGAAGACGAGATGCGTGGAGCATTGGATTTAACAAACGCTACACTGTTACTGTTTGGGTTGGTAATTTTGATGGTACTGGAGTTGCAGAACTTACTGGTGCAGATATGGCAACTCCTTTATTATTCCAAATTTTCAACACAATAGACTATAATTCCAACAATAAATGGTTTGCAACTTCATCATCATTAGATTTACGTTATGTTTGCCCAGAAACAGGATTAATAACCGGAGATTTATGTACAGATAAAGTGATAGATTATTTTTTACCAGGAATTTCATCAATGGAAATATGTCAACATTTACAAGAGACTACTATTTCTTCTGATGGAAAAATATCATACTGTAGAAATTGTGTTCCTGAACTTGGGTATAAAAAGAAAATATTTAGCAATCCTCCACCAGAACTATTAAAATATTATCAAGAACACCAAGTACCAATTGAACTTCCTCCACCTCACAACCCTGCTTGTCAAAGGGTCTTTGAAGGTAAACCACCAAATATTTCATCATTGATTGATCAACAGGAATATCTTATTGAGAAAAGTGAACCAAAGTTATTGGAATTATCGGCAGAAGTCTCCTCTGATGTATCAACATTAAGTTGGTTTGTAAATAATCAATTTTTAAAAAAAGTAAATGCTGGTGAAAAAGTTTTCTTCACTCCTACACCAGGAAAAACAAAAATCTCATGCTCTGACGATAAAGGAAGAAATAGCAATATTGAAATTACAATAAGTTTATATTAGCAATATTTTTGTTTAATTTGGTTGAAATTTATAGATGATATTTTATGAATAAAAAATATTTGCAATTCTTTTTAGGGTCTACAATTCTGCTTTTTATTTACAGTCTCATTCATCGTATTCCTGATGTTGATGATGCTTGGGTTGGTGAGTTCGCCTATTTTCAGTCGAAACTTGGTTATGCAAAGTCGGAATTAATGAGAGGTGTTACACTTCAAGAAATAAGACACATCTGCCATCATAAGTTTCTTACCATTCAAGGAGGCTGGTTTGTTTCACTTTTTGGTTGGTCATTGTATACCTTGAAATCTGTGAGTTTAGTTTATTTAACAATTTTCCTAGGTAGCTTCTATTATTACGCTAAAAATAAGCAGCTACCAATAACCACTGTTCTTCTTTTCATTTCATTATTGTTATCTAATGCATTAATATTTGAATTCTCATTCATTTATAGACCTGAAATCCCAGTTATGGCAATTGGATTCTTGTCATTCATTTTTCTTGAAAAATCACTTGAAGATGAGAAAATTAATTATCGTAATATAATACTATCCGGTTTATTTGCTGGACTAGCCGTTGCGACACATCTTAATGGAATTGTATTTCCTGTGGCAGGATTTTTATTGTTAGCAATAAATAAAAAATATATTCCCGCTCTTTTATTTGGCGTGTTTACTTTACCAACGATTGCAATTTACTTTTATGATTTTCGCTCATTTGCAGATTTCGCATTTTGGTCGTTTCAAATGAACAACAGTCCGTCGATTGAAAGAATGCCTGACACACCACTCTTATTAAAATTTGTTTACAATCTATTATCTGAACATAAGCGTTTTTTTCACAGTCCTATTGAATTAAGTTTTTCTGTTTTAATGATTGTAGTTGTAGGAATAGGATTTAAGAATCTTAAGAAGTATAAATCGCTAATGATCTACTCGATTATTTTAATTGTAACGCTTGCATTATTTTCAGTACACAAAAGTTCAAAATATTCGATTATCTACTTTCCATATTTAATGCTCTTAGTAACTTATGGAATTCAAAATATTTATAATGAGAAATCAGCAAAACTTTTTTCTGCCAAAAAATTTAACAGCAAATTGGTGCCACTTTTTTGTACATTACTACTACTATTTTATTTCACCTCTAACAGTTTTTTCAATGTGAAATTATGTTTAGATAAGTTTTATCCAAAACAAAATAGTGATGTTGCTTCGAAATATATTCATGAAAATAATAAGGATTTAAGAATCGTTGCTCCAATGACTTTTATCTTTAATGAAATTGATAGCTTTAAATCCATTCAAGGAGAAATGTATTATACCGAGATGCAAAAAACAGATAGTTTAATGTATCAACAAGGTTTTTTAGAAGCAACAAAGAAATTCAACATTGACTATATAATCTTATCACCTCCTCACATTGAATTATTAGGAATGGATAAATGCCCTTCGGAAATTTATAAGAAAACAGGTTTTGAGCAGATCTTACTAACTGATAAAATGCTAATAGTGAAACGAAAAAAATAAATTGTTATCTAATCAAAAAATTGAACTCTAATTTGTTTTAGAATATACCCAAGCATCTTTCTGAAATTCAACTTGAATCTGCTCCTTTTCCTTAACCGTGGTAGAATTATTATTACTAGAAAAAAGACTTACCATATGTAATCCTTTATCGTTAACACCAATGATAACTGCATCAAACCCTTTTTCAAACGCCTCTTGTTGAAATTTAACAGCATTTTCATAAATCTTGAAACAACCACCAATAACATAAAAATTACCAACTGAAATTTTTTCTTCAGATTGAGGTTTAGTATCAGTTACCACCTTTGTAGAAATTGCAAGTGTAGGCTCAATAGTTTCTTTCGTATCAGATGCTTTACTTGTTTCTTCTACTTTGTTATCTACACTAGCTAAGGAAATTGAAGTATCGATTAATGAATTATTTCCTTGAAGAGAATCAACAATAATAGATTCATTAAATTTAACTTCAGGATATTCTGCTTGAACTTCTTTTGCAGAACTTTCTACAGAAATAGTATTATTAGATGCAGATTCAATTGGAATTATTGAACTTAAACTTGAATTTAAATTATTAATTAAATTTGGACTAAAAGCAAGTAATGCTAAAACTGCTGCTGCAGGAACAAGCTCTAATAATCGCCACCGTGATTTTCCTCCTTTCGCTTTAGTAACTTTTATTGATTTTAAAGTACGAACGGTAGCTCCTCCTTCTTCACGGCGAATAGCTGGTGAGTGAATTGTGCTCAAACCAAAACTATCTAATAAATAATTAACCGATAAATCTGGATCAAATTGAAGATGCTGCTCCTTATTATAATAAATCGTCCCTACTTTTTCAATCTTAACAGATTCACCAGCATTTAAGAGTAAAAAACTTTCGTCTACAAAGGATTGAATTATCTTTAAAGCATCACTATACGTTATATCTAACTCATTTTTAAGGTGCTGAGCTAGAAATCCATCATTATTACTTAAACTTCCATTAAAAGCAATTCTTTTTGTTGGTGGAGAAAATGTATGTTGAGCTGGGTTAAGAGAAGAAGTTCGTGTATTTGCAACAAACCCTCCTAATCCCGGAATGATCACACAATCAGTGCTATAAAGAAGATCGCTTATATATTGGTCTAGTCGCAATGTGAAATTTATCGAAGGGCTAAGATAGTTGAACTTTCCGTTTAGGCAAAGCAGAATTTGATAGTTCTTACAGAATTTAGTCCAATATCAGATTAGCTCGGGTAAGATCCTCTGGAGTGTCAATTGCAATGGTTTCAAAATCAGTGATCTTAGTTCGAATAGTAAATCCATTTTCAATCCATCTTAACTGCTCCAACGATTCAGCTAATTCTAATTTTCCTTGTGGAAGTTTGGTAAGTATCGGAAGAATATCTGTACGGTAGCCATAAATTCCAATATGCTTATAATACGTATGATTTTTACACCAATCGGCAATTTCAATCCCTTTCAAAAATGGAATTGGTTGTCGTGAAAAATAAATTGCATCTCCATTTTGCTTCAAAATAACCTTAGGACTATTCGGATTTAATAACTCACTAGTATTTTCGATAATTTTTATCAAAGTGGCTATTTGAACATTAACATCACTAAAACAATCAACCAATAAATCAATTTGCTCAGGTTTAATAAAAGGCTCATCACCTTGAATATTTATTACAGCATTCCAATCTTTTCCAAATTTAGATACCGCTTCAGCACAACGATCTGTTCCACTGGGATGATTTGTGGAAGTCATTACAACTTCACCACCAAATGATTTAACATGATCAGATATTCGAATATCATCTGTAGCAACAATTACTGCATATAAACCGTTTGCTAAAGCAGCTTGCTGATACACTCGTTCTATCATGCTTTTATTTCCAATCATCGCTAAAGGCTTTCCAGGAAATCGTGTAGAGGCAAACCGTGCGGGGATAACACCTAAAACCTTCATCATTTATTTTGTTTTCTCCCCTCTAAATAACTGAACATATCCTCTAATAACTCGAGGTTTTATTCTATCTCTATAACTTTCATTCACAACACAAATATAGAAGTAGGCACTCTCTGGTAAATTTTCGCCCTTATTATCTTTCTTTCCGTTCCATCGAATTTCTGGATCAGTTGTTTCAAATACTAAACCTCCCCAACGGTTGAAAATTTTCATGTCAACATCTTTTACATCTCGATACTTTGGAAATGGATGAAACAAATCATTAGATCCATTTTCATCTGGAGTAAATACATTTGGCAATTCATAATAAGGGCATCCTTCAACACATAAAACATTTGAAGCCTGACTTATATTTCCAATTGAATCGGTTGCTGTTAAGTAATAACATCCCGAAATAGAAACTGCATTTGTATAAACATAATTATTCGTATTCGATTGAATTGTGGCTACAAGACTGAAATCTATATCTCCAGTGCTAGCATAATACAATTGAAAACTTGCAATATCATTTGTACAACTATCTGGCAATTTCCAAAAAAGCGAATCCGTTAACTCTTCACAGTATGGCACATGAGAAAACAAAAGTTTACATGGAGGCTCGTTATCTATAGGTGTTGAACATTTAATCTCTGATCGGTTTACAATTGGATTAACTAAAGCCGTATCGCCGTAAGCACCAATACTTTTAATGTAATAACAATATTGAACCCCATTTATGAGGGAGTCATCAATATAATTTACTGAACCTGTCACATCAATTGAATCAAAAGTTCCTCCATTTGTTTGGCGATAAATAATGTACTGTGAATTTGCCCAGGGTACATTTACTGATGAACTTAACCTACACTTTTTATCACCTGGAGATACTGATAGAAAAATCGAACTCGCAACTTGTGTAGTTCCAATTTGGAAAATATTACCAGGAGTATCGTTCCAAAACTGAACTCTATATCGATATTGATTATCGGTAGTATTTAAATTTAAATCTACATGTATCGTATCGTCTAAGCTTGTTTTGGATATTACATCAGAAAAATTTCCAGATCCAATTGCACGTTGCAAAACATAACGAAACGGCCCAGGGGTTTGCGTAAAATCAAGTTGAGTAGGTTTAGACCATGCAACATAAATACTACCATTGGAAGTGCTGGTTGTAACAACATCTACATTGGTTATAACTGGCAAATCACGTTTTAACAATCCGCAAAATTCAACAGAAGCATAACTTTCAGCTCCATCAGGATAAAAAGCAGTTACCATATAGCAATAATTTACTGCTGGTGATAATCCTTGTCCGTTATTACTATCTGTAAAAGTAGTATCCAACAATCCATTTACTGTTCCTATTAAAGCATAACCTGTATAAGAAGGAACACCAGTTTCGCAATAGCCTGGTGTAAACCCAAACGCACTAACCCTGCGATAAATATTATAACCAATTGCTTCAGAACATGAACTTCTATTCCAATTTAAAATTAAACTATTTCCTTGAGGAACTACTGTTGGATTTTTAGGAGAAGGCCCTACTACTGTAATAAATATTTGTTCGAGATCTGCCAATGAAACATTGCTATTTGAATCCTTTGCTTTGAACACAACAGTATATGGAGTTTTTCTAACATGAGAACAATTTGTATTCCAATCAAAATTTCCAGTAACTGTTCCTGCAGAAGAAGTTGAAGTAAAGGTTGCAGGACTTGAGCTTAAAGTAAGTGGTCCACCAGAGGCTGTTAATGTGGTTAGTTCACCGTTTGGATCAGTAGCTGAAATAACAAGATTTAAGGATGCACCTGCTTCAACGCATGTATCTTTTAAAGTTGCAATAACTGGTGGATCATTTTGTGGTGGATATATTGTTATTTGCATGTCGCGTGTTACATATCCAATATTGATGGAACCAAACCCTGGAACTTTGCGCCATTCCCTAATTAACATTGCAACATTATACTCACCTAATCCTTGAGGTGTATCCCATACTAAATCTCCAGTAACAGGATTCAAGGTAAACGAATTATTAGCTGCTGGATAAAAATAATTTGGGATCGGCAAGCCACCAGCACCTTTACAATAAACCAACTCATATGATAAACTATCACCATCGGGATCATACGCATCTGGATTATGAATAAACAATCTAGATACCGCACCATCGTCGATAGGTGGTTGCAATAATTGCGGTGAATTATTTTGAAAAGTAAAAGGTGAAATTGTTAATCTTGTTTCAACATAAAAAGGAACATTAATTGAACCTGGTATATTTACAACTGCGCCATTTCTATTTTCATCTAAAAAATACATGGTATACGTTCCATTACCTGGATAAGTATGAATTCCGGTGTATTCGTTGCGTTGAATATCAGGACCTACATTAAAAATAATGGTATCACGATTTAGAGTATCACGATCACCATCACCCCACCAAAATTCAAGACTTGGTCGATCGGCAGAACTACTTGTTTTGGTATAAGTAACAATTTTCGCTTTATAAAGATTAAAACCAATTTTTTGATAGGTAATTTCTCCAGCACGATTATGTGTTGCGTAGATATTTCCACATATCATTACAAAAAACAAAGTAGCAAATAAATTGCGAACGACTAAAAACAGTTTATTCATAATGAGATAATTTTTAAATTGAAATAATTTTAATAAGCGATTACTTGTTGTTCTATGGTGTCGGGCAATGCACGATATTCATATTGCTGAGTTCTTAGTTGAGGTTCGAATCCGGCTTCTCTTATCGATTCTTGAATACCATTGGAAGTGAAACGATGTGGTGCTCCTGCAGCAGAAACAACATTTTCTTCAATCATTATTGAACCAAAATCATTTGCTCCTGCATGTAAACAAACTTGTGCAACAGCTTTGCCAACAGTTAACCAAGAAGCTTGAATATTTATCACATTAGGAAGCATAATTCTGCTCATTGCAATCATACGAATATATTCGTCACCAGAAACTTCATTCCGAATTCCTTTTACTCTTCTTAGTAACGTTCCTTCATCCTGAAAAGGCCAAGGGATAAATGCTAAAAAGCCTTTTACGTGTTCAGGTTTTTCTGATTGTACTTCTCGTAAAGCAACTAAATGTTCAAATCGTTCATCTAATGTTTCAATATGGCCGAACATCATTGTAGCAGAAGTTGTAATATCAAGCTGATGAGCTGCTCGCATAACATCTAGCCATTCGCGTCCACTACATTTACCTTTTGAAATCATTCTACGAACACGATCGTTTAGAATCTCAGCACCAGCACCAGGTAATGAATCCAATCCTGAATCCTTAAGTGCAGATAATACTTCGGTATGAGTTTTCCCTTCTAACTTTGCAATATGTGCAACCTCTGGTGGCCCAAGTGAATGTAATTTTAAAGTAGGGTATAACTTTTTCAATTCACTAAAAAGGTTGGTATAGTAACTTAGTCCTAAGTCGGGATGATGTCCTCCTTGTAATAAAAGTTGCTCTCCTCCTAAACGAAAAGTTTCTTCAATTTTTTGCTTGTATTGATCAATCGTTGTGATGTATGATTCCTCATGACCAGGAATTCTATAAAAATTACAAAACTTACAATTCGCAATACAAACATTGGTAGTATTTACATTTCTGTCAATGATCCAAGTTACCTTTCCATCAGGTTTTTGTTTTTTACGTAATTCATTTCCAACATACATCAGTTCGCTGGTTGGCACTTTTTCAAAAAGATATTTACCTTCTTCTGCAGTGAGGAAGTCGAAGTTTAATGCCCTTTGTAATAATATTTCGCTATTCATAATTTACTTAAATTAGAGTACTCTTTACAACCTTTGATCAATTATAAAGTTTTAATTAACCATCGAAATTTGAAGAAGACCTCTGCTTTACCTAATTTCATCCGCTCAAAGTTAAAGATTTATCATGCATATCACCATAAAACGCTTGTCAGCACCACGTAAAGATGATCATTTGATCATTTTAGCAGAGAAAGACCAACAGATCTCCAATGATTTGTTCAGTAAGGAAGAACTCGACTTTATTAAGAAAGAACGCAAAGCAGAGCGAAAACTTATCTTAATTAACCAATATAAGCGGATGATTTTTATTCAAATGCTTGATTCAGGAAAACCTCTTCCACAAACTTTAGAAAACGCAAGAAAATCAGGATCTGCATTAACAGCCAGAATTCAAGCTTTAAAATCAGATAACATTGTTATTAATAGTCAATTAGCTACTGATGTGACCCTTGCTTTTGCAGAAGGAATTGCATTATCCAGCTACCAATTCCTCAGATATCGTGCGAATGCCAAAAAAGAAGAGCATACACTTAAAACTATTGGCATTTATTCACCTGGGATAAAAGATCGTGAAATTGAACTGCTTCAAATAATGGTGGATGCTACTTGCCAAACCAGAGATCTTGTAAATGAGCCACTTTCTTTTCTTACAGCGACGGAGCTAGGGAAGCAATTTACAAGAATGGGTAAAGAAGCTGGATTTAAGGTGCAGGTTCTAAATAAGTTAGCAATTAAAAAATTAAAAATGGGGGGATTGCTTTCCGTAAACTTAGGAAGTATAGATCCTCCAACTTTCACGATTATGGAGTGGAAACCCAAAAATGCCGTTAATAAACAACCGATAGTTTTAGTAGGAAAAGGGGTGGTTTATGATACAGGAGGAATGAGCCTTAAGCCTACTCCTAACTCCATGGATTATATGAAATGTGATATGGCTGGAGGAGCAGCGGTTGGAGGTGCGATGTACGCGGTTGCTAAATCTAAACTTCCTGTTTATGTAATTGGATTAGTTCCAGCAACAGATAACCGTGTTGATGGAAATGCCTATGTTCCGGGAGATGTAATTACCATGATGAGTGGTAAAACTGTTGAAGTTCTAAATACGGATGCAGAAGGAAGATTAATTTTAGCAGATGCCTTGCATTATGCGAAGCGCTATAAACCTGAATTAGTAATGGACTTTGCAACTTTAACGGGTGCTGCTTCTGCTGCAATTGGTCATTATGGAATTGTAGCTATGGGTAAAGTGGACGAAAAAGTAAATAAAGAGTTGAAAGACGCTGGCAATATGGTTTACGAACGTTTAGCAGAATTTCCTTTTTGGGAAGAATATGATGAGCTACTAAAATCAGATATTGCTGACCTGAAAAATATTGGAGGTCCAACTGCTGGAGCTATTACTGCTGGTAGATTCTTACTTCAATTTACTGATTATCCTTATATGCATTTTGATATTGCTGGACCAGGTTTCAATAAAGGAACAGATAGCTATCGTGGAAAAAACGGAACAGGAGTTGGCGTAAGATTCATTTTTGAATACCTGAAAAAGAAAGTAAAATAATTTAAAATATTAACTTCATACAATTAGATAATAAAAATAATGAGTAAAGAATTTGAAGGGGAGATCAGAATCGGGATTTCGATTGGTGAGGTAAATGGGGTTGGCCCAGAGGTAATTTTAAAGACCTTTGCTGATACAAGAATTTTACAAACATGCACTCCAGTTATTTATGGATCTGCAAAAACATTATCTTTTCATCGCAAAGCGTTAAATATTCCTGAGTTTAATTACAACACTATTCGTTCTATTAAAGATATCATTCCGCATAAAGTGAATTTATTGAATTGCTGGGAAGAAGAAATTAAAATAGAAATTGGAGTTGCATCCAAACAAACAGGTATATATGCATTTAAAGCACTTGAAGCTGCTACAGCAGACCTAGCAAGTGGTAATATACATGCATTAGTTACTGCTCCTATCGATAAGCATACTATTCAATCTGAAAACAATAATTTTTTAGGACATACTGAATATTTGGCTAACGCTTTTAAAACTGCGGACTATTTAATGTTTTTAGTTTCGGGAGATTTACGAGTTGCATTAGTAACTGGTCATGTTCCTCTTTCAAAAGTGGCAGGATTAATTTCTAAAGAAAGCATCTTGATGAAATTAAAAGTAATGCATGCTTCCCTTAAAAGAGATTTTGGTATTCGCAAACCACGTATTGCGGTACTTGGTCTAAATCCTCATGCTGGTGATAGCGGTGTAATTGGAAACGAAGATCTTGAAATAATTATCCCAGCCGTTAAAGATGCGAATGCAGCAGGAATTTTAGCCTATGGCCCCTACTCTGCTGATGGAATTTTTGGTGCTGGTGGTTATCGAAAATTTGATGCAATACTTGCAATGTATCATGATCAAGGACTTATTCCATTTAAAACATTAGCATTCGAAACTGGAGTGAATTTTACTGCTGGCCTTCCATTCATAAGAACATCACCCGATCATGGAACTGCTTATGATATTGCAGGAAAAGGGATTGCTAGTGAAAATTCATTTAGAGAAGCTGTATATTTAGCATGTGATATCTATAGAAAACGTTATGAATTTGATGGAATTACTGCAAATCCACTACCTTTTAGCAAACTTGGATCTGATCGATAAAAGAATCATTAATTAATTTTAAAATTTTACAACAGTATGTTTAAATTAAATGTTTTTTCATAAATTGCATTTTAATTGGAGTTAAATAATTCCTCTTAATATTCTTATATAATAAAATAATATAACTTCTACTCTATTCTTATTTCATGGATTTATTAATTAGTAAAATCAAAAACTGGAATTTCTTTATTCTTTTGATTGCCTTATTATCATTCGCAACAAAGATTAACGCTCAAAACAAATGGCAACCTGATTCAACAGCGTATCATTATTTGTGTAGAGGAAATAATCCTGGCCAATTTAAATCTTCTGGCTTAACTTCAATAAGTCAAGATAATATTATTCATAATAGTAATCCATCAAGTATTAGGTGGGACATTCCAGCAAATTCAGGAATGCAAGTTTTGAATTTATTAACAGGAGATATAGATTTAAGAAAATTAGTACTCTATGCGGTTTGTCGAAGAAACAATATTCCTAATAAAATTACCATTTATGTTAATACCAAAGCTGGTACAAAATTTTTAATTGGAGGTACCACGGTTTCAAATTCAATTCAATTTTCACTACCACCAACCGAATGGCATCAAACAGGAGGTTATGTAGAAGGCTTACCACAAAACAATGCAAACACTTTAGATTTACAACATGTAAATAGTATTTCTTTTGAATCTCCAAATGCCAATGTTGATGTTTCACTTTGGATTGATGAAATAAAAACAATTGCTCCAACTGGTCCGGCATGTGTAATTAATTTTAACCGGTTTAGAAGTAACGCGGATTCACTTTTAGTACCCTATATGTTATCAAAAAATATAAAAGGTAATATTGATTTTGTATTTTCACTTGCAAAAACAAAATTAACAGAAACAAATTTCGGACTCACTTACAATTACATTGGACTAAGTAGGATTGATACATTAGTACATTTAAATAAATGGAGCTGTTCTAGTCATGGATCTTATTACGCCCGCTTACCCAGATTAAGTGCAGCTGATCAATATCGATTATGTGCGCTTGACTCTTTTACAAATAATGGCTTTGATGTTCATTGGTGTTTGGGAATACCTCACGATGATTGCACGAACGCTATATTCAAAAAAATAAAAGATTGGAATTTTTATAAAACTATTAGAAAACAAGATCAAGGATTTAATGAATTACCAATTGACAATCCATATTACTTAAGATTCTTTCGTCCAACGTCTGCTAGCGCGGGATCAAATGTAGGAGGAGTTCCATTATCACCGCAACAAATGAAAGGATTTGTTGATAGCATCCAAAATAATAAGGGATTACTAATTGTGGATATAGGTTCAATTCTCTTAGATTCCTCTAGTCTATATGGTGATTCAGAATTAACAATGCAAAGAGACGCGTATCAATTAATCGATTATGCTGATTCCCTTAATATTCCCTTTTTAACTTTCGAAGATTTGTTTAAACCAGACTCACTTTACTCTCAAAAATTAAATGCAAGTGATGACTATTTTGTTTTAACAAATCTTAATTCTGTAAATCTAAATGTGCAATTGAATGATGTTGCACCGAATTTAAGTACAATTACATTAAATATTCTGTCTTCGCCCCAAAATGGAACTGCCAATGTAAATGGAGCTGAAATAAATTATACTCCACTAGTACAATGTTTTGTTTTAGATAGTCTTGTTTATACTATTAGCAATGGCACAATTACTGACACAGCAAAAGTATTTATTCAACGATGGGGAAGTAATATTGAAACAATTAAAACGAACTATTGCAACCCTAATTCATTTTCACTTGTAGTTACACCCATTGGAGGGAAACCAAATTATAGCTATTTATGGAGCGATGGAAACACGAGTAAAAACAGGAGTTTTACTGGTGCAACAACATTATATTTAACAATTACAGATGCCAGTGGTTGTATTGTTAACGACTCTATTACACTTACAAATACGCCTAAACCAAAGCCAATAGTAACCGATTCTATACAATGTGGTGCTGGTATTCCACTTTGCTCTGTTATTTCGAATGGAACTATTTTATGGTATGACTCACTTGCAAATGGAACACTTCTACAAACTGGAGGAAATACTTTTAATACTATAGTAAATTCAACAACCACTTTTTATGTAGCAGCAGATTATGGAACATGCATTAGTAATCGTGTTCCTGTAAAAACAACTTTCGACAAACCTGCTGTTCAAATTTCAACCTCAGATACTTCATTTTGTCCACGTAGTTATGTTAGATTAGATGCTGTAACTGATATTGATTTATCATTTCAATGGTATAAAGATGGGGTTGCCATTCCAACTAGTGCAATTTCTGATTTTTACTATGCTCGCAAAACTGGGTATTACAATTTACAGGTAACTCGCAATTCCGATGGATGCGTTAATACTTCTGACTCAATTTATATTTCGGCGATAGACACCCCTTCCATATCGACAAATGGTAATTATACTTTTTGTTTTGGTGATAGCATTACACTTTCATTGCCCGTAATTAATAGTGGAAATTACTCTTGGTTTCAAAATAATATTGCGATAGGAAATGCAAATAATTCTAATTTAACGATTTTTACTGCAGGCAATTATTTTGGGAAAATCGTATATCCTCAAGGATGTAATCTGAATTCGGATACGATTACTGCAATTGTAAATTGTACCGTTGGAATTAATCAAATTAAGAATCCTTCTTTTACTTGTGAAATAATCCCTAATCCATCAACAGGAGATGCACGAATAATAATTACTAATGAGAAACCTCAACCTATATCAATTATAGTAACTAGTTTAGATGGGAAAAATGCAATGACTATCGCAGATGAAATAATCGGAATTGGTGATTACGAATATTCTTTGGGAAATTTATCTTCTGGAATTTACATTTGTAATATAAAAACTGAAAGTAAATCTTATCTAAAGAAATTTGTTGTGATTCATTAAATTAAAAAACGAGAGCGGGGCGCGATAAA
>JANPGA010000006.1:0-2290 GCA_031423735.1 Bacteroidota bacterium
ATTACTTTTTTTAACATTATTTACGATTGGTCTAGTTCAAGCTCAATCTGTGCAGAAATTTGCTGGAAGAATGCATCCAACATCAATGAATCAAAAGAAATCGAATTCTACGGCTCTAAAATCAGGCGTAAATGTTCATTCAACTGCAACCAACATTTTTACCGACAACATGGATGGTGATAATTCTGTAGCAGGTTTACTAGCTAGAGGATATAGAACTTATTTCCGTGGAACAGGTGGACCTGGATTAGCAGAAGAATGGATTCAAGGTGATACTGGTGTATTTTATGCTTACAATGGCAATGATTCAAGTTATGTTGCTTCTACTTTCCAATCTGTACTTACTGCTAATGATATTGATAATTGGTTAGTGCTCGATACCCTCAATATAACTGCAGGAAACGTATTTTCTTTTGTTTGTCGTACAGAAGCTTTTAGTTCTTTTCCTGATACTATTAGAGTAATGTATAATGCAACTGGCGCAACTTTGCCAGAAGATTTAAACTGGGTTGAACTTGATCGATTTAAAGTAGATACTACAGGAATCTGGACATTAAAAGCATATGCAGCTCCTACTACAAGTGCAACCGGAATTTTCGCAATTCGTCATGCTGTTGCTGATGGTGGTCCATTAGGAAGTAACTCGGATTATATAGGTATCGATCAAATTGAAGTTAATGATACTACAGGCACTGTTTATACAAATGATGATTGTTTAGGAGCAACGGATATTAACTCTTTATTTGGACAGCCATTAGGAATTGAACAAGTTGCAGGTCCTTACGATAATACAACTGCAACAACAGGACCTTTGGATCCAACAAATGGATTTGAATGTTGGGGAGAGCCAGATGGCTTAGGTGCTGCACCAGAAATAAATAATTCATTATGGTTCACATTCGTTGGTGATGGTGGAAACTATTTTGTTGAATCAGGTACTTGTGCTGGTGTTACAAACTACATTAGTGATGGTGATACTCAATTCGCATTATATACTGGTACTTGTGGATCTTTAACTCCAGAAAATTGTAATGAAGATGGCCCTAATGCAACAGCTACTGTTTATCCAGCTGGTTTCTCTTTTGGAACAACACTTGGTACAACCTACTATTTATTAGTTGATGGATTTAATTTTCAAGGAGCATTATCAATAGGCCAGTTTTGTTTAAAAGTTACTAAATTAGCTTCCATAGCTTGTAATGATGCTTCATTAACTTTTGGTGCAATTACGAATACTCCAAGTCTAACTTGTTTTGGTGATACTTTAAAAATTACTGAAATTGGTGCTATTGCTCCAAACACTGGATCTGTAAATGGAATTGGTTGGGTAGTTACAACAGCAAATATTACAGGAAGTGTAGATCCATTAAATGATCCTTCATTCTTAACTAGCTACAGATATGCAAGCCCTGCACCTGATACCATTACTCGTATATTCATTAACAACCTTACAACAGGATTTCTTGCAGCAGGACAAATTCTTTACTGGACTCCAGTAAGTTTTGGAAATGCAGTTAAAAACACATTAGCTGCATCATTTTTACAAGATCTAACTTTAGATCCTGCTTGTACAGTATCTGGAACATCAATTGCTTTCGATCTTAAAGTTGCTGGTGATCCAGCATGTTCTGTAGGAATCAACGAAAATAGCGCTAGCTCAGAATATGGAATCAGCAATATTTATCCAATCCCTGCAAAAACAGATATTAGCTTTACCATTACTGCAAAGCAAAATTCAAATCTTGTAATTTCTGTAAAAGATAATTTAGGAAAAGAAGTTTCTTCTAAGCAGATTAATGCGTCTAAAGGTGAAAATAAAATCACTTTAGATCTTAATAATTCAGCTTCTGGATTTTATTTCATCAATGTTTCAGGTGAGAAAGGAAGTTATAATGTTAAGTTTGTAAAAAACTAATCTAAAGTAATTGGATTTACAAAAGCCCTCGCATCGCGAGGGCTTTTGTATTTATATGAACTTAGGTGAATGGTTTAAAACATACATTCATTTTATATTTTTCATTGGGTAAATTTCTTTTACTTAATTTTACAACCAATGAAAATAGCGCTTGCACAGTTAAATTATCACATTGGTAATTTCGAATTAAATACTGAGAAAATTATTCAGTCAATTAAGAAAGCTGAATTAGATCAAGTAGATCTTATAGTTTTTGCCGAATTAGCCGTTTGCGGTTATCCTCCTTTGGATTTTTTGAATTATGATCATTTTATCCATCGCTGTATTTCAAGTATGGAACACATCGCAACATTTTGTAAAACTACATCTGCAATT
>JANPGA010000007.1:0-7443 GCA_031423735.1 Bacteroidota bacterium
TCAATTAAGACATGTATATTTAATTTATTAGATTGTGAATTATTTATTCCAGAACTATTCTTTGCTCCATCTTTTTTAATATATACTATAATTGATCCTGTGTCAATTGGTGTTAATTCAAAAGTATAACTACGACCATTAACTATTGGAACTAAATTTTTAAGCACCGCATTACTAATGTAAATATCACTAGTGTCAAAACCAAACATTTCATAATTGAAATTTACATTTACATTGAATGAATTAATTTGATCTGGATAGGTTGCATCAGTGGTTAAAATTGCAGTTGGATGCGAGGGACTGATTATAATATTATCACCAGTAAAAGAGGGTGCAGGAAGATAAGGATAAAGTGGATTTCCAGATGTATCGGTAATAGTTCCATTATTTAAGCTTAAGGAAAGAGAATCAAAAATCCCTAAATCAAGAGTGCTATCTGTTGGTCCTACAGTGTAGAGAAAATCATAAATTGATAAATTTTGATATCTTCGATAAAGGTTCGCAATTCCTCCTGAATTTAAATGAAAAGTAGGATTTCCAATAATAATAACAGGTTCATTAAAGATAGGTCGAAGTTCAATTTCATTCCCAACTCCATAAGTTCCATCGGCAGTTGCAGCGTAAAACGAAGTAATTTTTGGTCGAATTGTATCTCGCGCAAAGAAACTAATTTGAAAACTAAAGTATAATCCTGAACCGTTAGTAGGGATAGTAATTGTTTTTAAATAATTTCCAGCAGAATCCGGAGTAGCTATTAGTGTAAAACTTGTATTTGCTCCTGGGGCTAATATGTTTAATGTTCCAGTGAAATTAAAATTAAAATCATTGTTCGCATAGTTAATGTATGCAATAGGAGTGCCAGTTAAATTTAGCGTTATATTACCATAATTTTGAAGGTTAAATAAAAAATTCTTTGTTGAAGTTGCATTTAACGTATCAAGATAAAGTACTGAATTTTTTATTACTTCATTGCCATTATAAAAAACTTTAAGGACACCAGCAGCACCAGTTCCATTTAAATTTACAACATAGTAATATTCATCTAAATCATTGCTTTCAATAATTAACTGAGCCGACCTAATGCCTGTATCCAATGGTGCAAATTTTACAGAAAATGGATAGGATACACCAACTCCTAATTGAAATCCAATTGGAAGACTGGTAACAATAAAATCAGATGCGTTTAAACCAGCAATTCTAACACGAGGTACAGCAGTAAGATTTAATGTGTCGGTTCCACTATTCGCAACATAAAATTGAAGGGTTGAACTAGTTCCAATATTTAAATTGCCAAAACTAAATGAATCACCATTTGGAATACTCACTTGAGCATTTGTTTTAATATCAATCTCTGGTTCTGAATTTCCATTTAAATGGAATGAATAATTTGAAGCTAAACTTCCATTGTTTTGGATTCTTATAGTTGAAGATTTAATGGATGTACTTGTTGGACTGAAACTAAGATTAAAGGTAGTAGTTTGACCAGGTCCAATCATACGTTGAGTTAGTGTTGTATCTAAAAGAAAATTAGCAGAATCCTGCCCGAATAAATACACCATTTTAGTTCCTGTTAAATTTAAAATCCCTATACCAATATTTTTAATACTAAATGTTTTAGGTCCAATACTACTTCCAACTGCAACCGTTCCAAAATAATAATTTCCAAAAAAATCAACAATAGGGAATACACCTTGCTTAACTTTTATGCCATTATAAAGTGGATATTTAGCAAAAAAGATATCAGATGAACCCATGCTTGTATTAGTTACAGTATTGGATGTAGAATTAAATGAAACGCCTCCATAAAAATTCCCACAAACATATATTCCTGAAGTTAAATCTATAAGTATGTCAGAAATTTCATCACCACTTGAGCCTCCCATTCTCCATGAAAAACCATAACTTCCATCTGATTGATAACGGGTAATAAACATGTCATTTCCTCCTAATGACGTATCTATAACTGTAGAGGTAGAAGGATCAAAATCAAAAACTCCATCATAATATCCAGCCATGTAAATATTAGAATACTGATCACAAGCTAATGCTTTTGGTCTTCCTTCTCCAAATCCATTTGCAAAAATTAAATTTCCGTTACTATCAAATTTTGAAAGAAAAATTGAAAAACTACTCGATGCAGTAATGGGATTAGAGCCTGTACCTGGATCAAAATCTACAGTACCCGTAAAGGAGCCAGCCACAATAATATTATTGGAAGCATCAGTTGTTATACTATAACCTCCTTCTGAAAAAGCTCCACTAAGTTGTTTTGCGAAAACTAGATTTCCAGTAGATGAATACTTTGCAAAGAATGCATCTTGTCCTCCAAGAGCATTTAAATTTGAAGTTGACAAAGTTGGATCGAAATCTGTAGAATTTTGAAAATATCCAGTCAAATAAATTTCCTTGTTATTGTCAATATAAAAATCATTTAAAATATCTAAACCAGATCCATTTATTTCTTTAGCGAACTTTAAAATACCACTTGAATCATACTTAGCAAAGAAAATGGCAGGATCACCAGCAACGGATCCATTTAATGTGAGATTGGTAGCTCCTGGATCAAAATTACATGAACCATTGAATCGTCCTGCTAGGTAAGCGTTTCCATCTAAATCTAATTGTACACCTTTAGTTAACACTTCTCCAGTTCCTTGAGTCTGTTTTACATAAACAAAATTTCCAGCAGTATCTAGTTTTAAAAGAAAAGCATCTGGGTTTATTTGACTATTAAGATTTACAACACCAGCACCGGGATCAAAATCTACGATATCCATAAAATAACCACTAACTAAAATGTTGCCTTTTGTATCAACAGCTATTCCAGTTCCTTCGTCATTGTAAAGTCCACCAATACTTTTTGCAAATTTCAAAACATTGCCAGACGAGTATTTAGCAATAAATAGGTCTTGACCATTATTTAAGGAGGTTAGGTTGTAGGTTCCTGTTGTTTGATCAAAATCAACAATACCTTCGAATGAGCCAGTTATGTATTGATTGCCAGCAGCGTCTCGAAAATAATCATTTATGATTTCAGTTCCTGTACCTCCTAAAACCGTTGTACTTATAGGCGCTTGTGCATTTACTGCTACATAAAATAAAGTTAGCAGAATAATAAATGTTGATATTTTATTTTTCATCATTTTGGATTAAAATAGATTGTAATATTTTATTTGTCAGCATGTTCTTTTACTATGGAGTTAAGCCATTTAACCATCATAAAGATAATAAATGTTGTGACTGTAACTAATGCGCAGTTTACCAAAAAGAAGTTGGCTTTATTTTCATAGCCATCCCAAAGAGAAGCAAGTACTCCACTTAATTTATTTCCAATAGAGGTTGCTAAAAACCATCCGCCCATCATTAATGCAGTTATCCTTTGTGGCGATAATTTTGAAACAAGAGAAAGAGCCATCGGACTTAAGCATAATTCACCAACAGTAATTACTCCATAGCTTGAAATAAGCCACCACACCGAACTTTTTTCTAGTCCGTTATGTGTTGCATAGGTTGCGCCAACCATTACTAAAGTACTTAATGCAGTGATTAAAAAACCATAAAATATTTTCCATGGAGTTGTTGGTTCTTTCTTTCGTTTTTTAAGCCAGCCAAAAACAAAAACTACAGGAAAAGTGAGAACAACTACCCAAAATGGATTTACCGATTGAAATAATTCTGTTGATATAAGAGTTACTTTTTCACCAGCGGGTGGCCATCTATCTTTTGGAAGATTTTTAAAATAGGGTGGGTAGTCTATCGCTTTAATTACTTTTCCTTCTGCGTTTTTTTGCTCACGAAAATGATGGTCTGTAATTGGAAACGAATCTTGCTTTGCCTCAATTTTTTGAGTGATAAATAATAGATTTGCTGCGGGAGCCATTACAGTAGGAACTTCACGATCTGTATATTTTTCTGCCCAAAGTGTTAATGCAGTACCATTTTGTTTAAAGACAGCCCAAAAGATAATCGAAACAGCAAACACTGAAAGTAATGCAGCTATAGGACGTTTATCTTCCCTACTTGCTTTTACATAGAGTGAGAAATAAAATAAAACTACAGGTAGAGCTCCACAAATAAATGCATCAGTTGAATCGCTTCCAAAAATATTATTTGGAATCATCCAACCAATCCATCCAGCAATAAAGGCTGGTAGTAAAACTATTCCTAGTATTTTACTTACTGGCATATCCTCCGGTTGCCTTGGTGTGATAACATCCGCATGTTTGTAATGTTTATTGCCCATCCAAAAAATTAGTACGCCAATAAACATTCCTATTCCTGCAGCAATAAATGCTGCTCCCCAATTCAAATTATTTCGTAATGCAGATCCAAAAAAGTTACAAATAAAAGCTCCAATATTTATTCCCATATAGAAAATATTATAACCAGAATCTTTTAAATTTTTATATTGAGGTTCATTGTAAACTTTTCCAAGAATGGTTGAGATATTAGGTTTAAAAAAACCATTTCCTATGATGATGAGTAATAAAGAAAAATAAAATGCAGTTTCGCCAGGTAGTGCCAATCCACAATAGCCAACTCCCATGCAGATACCTCCCATTGTTATGGATAGTCGATACCCTAAAATTCTATCAGCAAGAAGACCACCGATAAAAGGGGTTAGGTAAACGAGTGCAATATAGGTTCCAAATACGTCAGCTGCTTGCGCGTTATCCATTCCCATTCCGCCTTTTTCACCATCTCGCATGTAGAGATAAAGTATCCCAAGCATGAGGTAAAATCCAAATCGTTCCCACATTTCTGAAAGAAACAAGTAGGGTAGTGCTGCAGGATGCTTTTTCATATTGATGTTTGTTTGTTCAAATATAGTTTTTAATGATTAAATCCCATAAAATTTCAATTATTTTACAATTGAAAAGGCTTCAATAAGTGAAATAAAATTTCACTTATTGAAGCCTCAGATTTATGAAGTCTATTATTTAATTAACCACAAACTTCGAACTAATTTTATTTTTTTCATTGGTTAATGTTAAAATATAAATTCCATTTGCAAGTATTCCTGAATTTAAAACAATATGCTGAGCCCCATTTTGAATTCGAATAATTTTTGAAAATATTTTTGAACCTTTAGTATCTGTCACCTGAATTTCTGTTTGTAAATCTGCATCAGATTGGTAAACAATATTTATATTTCCATCATAATGAACATTCAAGTTATTGGTGATTTCACTATTATCAGTAATACCCGTAAACGATCTGTTAACAACATTACTTAGCTCCTGACAACCTGTAGAAGTGGTTGCAATTAGGCTGTAAATACCGCTCTGTGTTGGTGTAAAAATAGTATCAGTAGCTCCAGGAATTGCAATTCCATAATTATACCACTGAACCGAATAATTATTTCCTTGTGGATTACTTAAAACTAATGAATTTCCAGATAAATATATTTCAGGACCACGAACAACAATATCAATAGTTTTAAATCGAACTCCATTAGTAGAGCAAAAATCATCATTTGCTTTAAATGTAAACATGAATAATCTTGTGTGCTGCAAGCATCCATTTGCCCAACTTATGTGGGCGCAAGCAGTTTTCCAATGTAAATTATTACCAATCGTAGTCATAGTCGAATTTGGTGAAGGGTTATCAAGTGTTGCACAAGGAGGCACTAAACATCCATTTAATGTATCAGTAAAATTTAATCCGAATTCAGGACTATATCCATTTAAGGTTATTGTTTGTGCTGTTGTTGAATTTCTTAAAGTTTCAAAATCAATAGAGGTTAATAAATAATTAATACTATCTCCAGCTTCTATTGTATCAATATCATTGTAAAATGTCATTCCATTTTTAGTTAAAATAATTTGAGGTGGATGGTTATTTTGAGTTAAGGATATTTGACAACCTGTTAAGGTAATGGGTATGTCTCGAAAAATTTCTGCAGTTTTTTGACCACATTTCCAAGAAGTCACTTTTATACAAATAATATAAGTTCCTTGGTTATTACAGTTAAATGAAATATTCCCATTTATATGGTTGATTGTTGCTGGAATGTTTAATGGATCAAAAGTCGTATCTGGTAAGGGGTTATCAAATGAATATCCTGAATTATAAACCGCATTGGTACCTGGAAATCCATTATCTAGTGGATAATCCCAATCGAATGACAAAGAGTCAAGTTCTGGGTCATAAGCTCCTTGACTGAAAACAGAATTTGATCCAATACAAGATCCTAAAATAGGAGCAACCAAAAACTGTGGAGAATTATCATAGGCAGGAAATGTATTTTGATTATTAAAAGGATACATAATCGCTCGCATAGTAATTCCTGTAGTGAAAGCTGCACTTATATTAGAAATACTTGAATTTCTGCAACAAATATTCCACCAAAAGTTCCATCCTGTCATGGGTGGAATTCCATTTATGCGAATATAAGACGACTCGTAGATTATTTCTTGTGAAGTTATTGATGATCCATTTGGATTAAGACATGTGGCACAACCCAATCCAACTGGTGAAATTTCAGTTGTTGAAATTGGTAGACATAATATTCCTGTCCCAATAATGGGAGCATTGGTAGATAATGTAATACTTGGATCAGCAACAATACCATTACAGTCACGATAATAGGAAATTCGAAATTTAAATTTTCCTGAATCTGGTCCAGCTTTTGCATAGACCCAAGTAATATCACCACCCATTACATGGGATGCATTAGCATAATGGGAAACTAATAAAAGTGATAAAGTTATAAAAGTTAGTAAAATTCTTTTCATTTGTAATTTGTTTATGTCAAAAATAAACAATTATTTCTATAAAATCTTTTTTTTAATTAGATGTTTGCAATTTAATTAAAAGATACTATCTTAGCTTTCAAATCTTAACGACATATTCTTTGGGATTTTAGAAAGCACCCTTTTTCTTAAAATGAATTTTAACCTCTTATAACTTAAAACAACTTACCAATGAAAAACATGATTCCATTTAAAAATGCTTTAGTCTTAATTCTCATTTTAACATTTACAATTTCTCAAACATTCGCTCAGCAAAATCAAAAACTACTTAACAATCATCTTAAATTAGAAGCCGAAAAAAATAACTGGCTTCCAAGCGATATCTCCGAATTTAATATCACCGATCAATACTTGGATAAAGCAACTGGAATTGAGCACGTTTATATTCAACAAAAACATCACAACATTATTGTTTATAATGCCATTTCTGTCTTTGCAATTAAAGAAAATAAAGTTGGTTATTTTAAGGCTGGTTTGATAGTGAATTTAGCAAAATTGGTGAATTCCGATATTCCTAAAATCCAACCGGATGATGCTATTAAATTCGCATTAATTCATCATGATAAACAAGTCACTTCACCAGCTAAATTGATTGAACAAAATTCAAATTTAAATCAATTTATATATTCAATGCCCAATGTTTCTAACAGAAATATCATAGTTCAATTGGTTTATCGTCAGTCAGAAA
>JANPGA010000008.1:0-4254 GCA_031423735.1 Bacteroidota bacterium
GAGTGTAGTGGAGTACCTCGATTCAATTATCCCAACGATGGATCGTACTATGGGAAAAGAGTTACAAAAATCATTACAGAAAATTGGATTCGAATTTTATTTGCAACATAGTGTAACTGCTGTAGAAGTAAAGGGAAAGCAAGTGAAGTTAAAAGCAACATCAAATAAAGATCTAAAGGAAATTGAATTAGTTGGTGATTATTGTTTGTTAAGTGTTGGTCGTACTCCATACACTGATAATTTAGGATTAGAAAATGCAGGAGTTGTAAAAGATGAGCGAGGTAAAATTGTTGTTGATGAACATCTTCAAACAA
This sequence comes from Bacteroidota bacterium, assembly GCA_031423735.1. Taxonomy (GTDB): domain Bacteria; phylum Bacteroidota; class Bacteroidia; order AKYH767-A; family OLB10; genus JANXSD01. Next base: position 315 of record JANPGA010000008.1, read on the forward strand.
ATGTAAAAGGCATATATGCGATTGGTGATGTAGTGAAAGGTGCAATGCTTGCACATAAAGCTGAAGAGGAAGGCGTATTCGTTGCGGAATCTATCGCAGGACAAAAACCACATATTAATTATTTATTAATTCCGGGTGTTGTTTATACTTGGCCTGAAGTTGCTGCTGTAGGTTATACAGAGGAAGAATTAAAGAAAAGTGGAAGAGCATATAAAACAGGTTCATTTCCTTTTAAAGCTAGCGGAAGAGCTCGCGCAAGTATGGATACGGATGGTTTAATAAAAGTTTTAGCAGATCAACAAACCGATGAAATTTTAGGAGTTCATATGATTGGTCCACGTTGTGCAGATATGATTGCAGAAGCTGTAGTTGCAATGGAATTCCGAGCATCAGCAGAAGACATTTCTCGCATGAGTCACGCACATCCAACCTATACAGAATCATTCAAAGAAGCTTGCTTAGCCGCAACCGGAAACCGAGCTCTTCACATTTAGGTATAAAAATTACGAAGTAATTTTTTATATCTAAATGTGAATTACGAATTACGGAGTAAACTGTTGTACTGCTGTCCTGAGTTTGCAACTCAGGACATTTTAAAATTTTAAGGACATTCATTTCTCTAAACGAAAGATAGAATTGTTTACAAATTAAAAGAAGATAATTACATCGTAATTATCTTCTTTTAATTCTTAATTCTTAATTCTTAATTCTTAATTCTTAATTCTTAATTCTTAATTCCTTTTCCCGTATCTACACAATCCTTCTTCTAAAAATTTAGTGTACGTATCAACATCAGGAGTGTAACCTCTAGGAACAGCTAGTAATTTCCCATTATGATCTAGCAATACATAATACGGTTGTGAATTAGTTTGAAAAATTTTACTTTGCAAATCACTCCATTTATTTCCTGTAGTTTTTATTTTCTTTCCGGTGAATGCACTTACATATTGTTGATCGGCAGGAAGCAAAGTTTTATCATCAACGTAAAGTGAAATCAAAACATAATCATTTGTTAGCTTTTTCAATACTGCCGGTTGAGACCAAACATTATCTTCCATCTTACGACAATTTACACAACTCCATCCAGTAAAATCAATCATTACAGGTTTATTGGTTTGACGAGCATACGCCATTCCTGCTTCGTAATCATGATAGCAATTTAAATTATGTGGACAATCACCACCGTTTGCTTCACCTGGTTGAACCCATTCTTTATAAAATTCAGGAGGAGGAAATCCACTAATCATTTTTAATGGAGCACCAAATAAACCTGGAATTAAATACATCATAAATGTTAATGCTAATATCCCTGAAATTAATCGTCCAACACTTACATGTTTTGTTTCGCTATCATGCGAGAAGCGTAATTTGCCAAGTAAATAAAGTCCCATCAATCCGAAAATGATAATCCAAATAGAGATAAATAATTCGCGTTTTAATAATCCCCAATGGTAAGCAAGATCTACGTTCGATAAAAATTTCATTGCTAAGGCAAGCTCTAAAAATCCTAAAGTAACCTTTACAGAATTTAGCCATCCACCTGATTTCGGTAATGAGTTTAGCCAACCCGGAAACATTGCAAAGAGTGCAAATGGCAATGCTAATGCGAAAGAAAATCCTGTCATACCAGCAATTGGCCCTAAGTAACTTCGTCCGTGTGCTGCTTCAACTAATAACGTTCCAATGATTGGCCCCGTACATGAAAATGAAACAAGACTTAACGTAAATGCCATAAAAAATATTCCAATCAATCCACCTTTATCGGATGCTGTATCTGCTTTATTTACCCATGAGCTTGGTAATGTAATTTCAAAGGCGCCGAAGAATGATAAAGCGAAAATGAAAAATATTACGAAGAATAAAATATTGAAGAAAGCAGAACTTGCCATCTCATTTAATCGATCGGAGCCTAGTGTTACAGTAATTAAAAATCCTAGTGTAACATAAATTAAAATGATCGAAGCTGCATAAATTAATGCATTGGATAATCCTTTTTTACGAGTGGGACTTCGTTTGGTAAAGAAACTAACTGTTAGCGGAATCATTGGAAATACGCATGGCGTTAGTAATGCTAAAAATCCTCCAACCATACCAGCTAAAAATATTCCTAAGATGGATAAGTCGGCAGTTTTTTCTGTGCCACCTTCACCACATCCTGTTTCTAAAATTTTTGTATCGGCACTTGGTTCTGGAATTTTTCCAGTGATGATAGGAGCACTTGGTAATGTTGAACTCGAACCTTGCACTATTGTATCATTTCCTTTTATAAAAATCCTTACAGATGTATCAATTTTAATAATTTTCTCTTGACCTATAGTAGTATTTTCAGTAGTAGGTTTTACTTCTTCTTTATTTCCTGTAACCGCAAAACTAAATTCAACTTCATCGGGTGGCAAACACATTTTGTCGTTGCAAGACATAAACTCCAATGAACCCTCAATTTTAAATGCTTTATCAGAATTAAGTTTTATTTTTTGTTTAAAAATTACTTGATCTTCAAAAAACTTCACCTTCATATCGAAGTTAGGATCCATAAATTCTTCCGCTTTAGGCTCACTTACTTTACCCACCAAACTATAATTTGCATTTGGAGTAAATTTGAAAGAAGTAGGAATAGGGCCACCTGGACCAATATCCTGCGAGTATAAATGCCAAGGCTTATCGATTTTTGCTTTTAAAGATAAGGTCGCTTCTTTGCCCTTTTGATCAATACTGAAACTCCAAGTAACTGGACGTTCAATTTGTGGGGAAGTTGAAAATGCCTCGTATGTTCCTGAAAACAAGATGGTTAATACCATCAAGAAGGAAGTTATAAAAGATTTTAAATGGAATTTCATAGGTTATTGGATAATATAGGATACCAAAGATAATAATTGCAGGAAAATAGGATTATCACTAAGGATGTTTCATTTAACTTTCTTGAGCAAATTGATTGATTCCAAATTTGGTGCATATACAAGGTTTTCGAAAAAAGGTTAAATGCTCAACGAAATAGTATGAATAAAAGTATTTTTCTATTCCCATTAAAATCCAATTATTGTATAAGATACTACTTTTTGTTTTCTCTAAATCTTCCTTAGTCAAATTTAAAGTTGAAAATGTCCCTCTTATTATTTTGCAAATTGAATTTCTCAATATTAATTTATTTATAACAACTTCATGGCTAAATTATTCTTTAAAATTTTATATTATATTTGAATTGAAAACAAATCTTTATTGATGCAAGGGGATTAAGAATTCTAAGAGTGATAAATAGAATTGATGTACTAGCTTTAGTTAGATAAAAACAGGTAATTAAATGACTATAGACCAACTTTTAAAAGATAAAACAAAAAAGGCTAAAGAAAGAACCGAAACTATTTGTACTTGGTTAATTAATGGTTCAATTTCTACTGATGAACTTCTTGCTTTCGCAGAAAAATCAAAAGATCCAGAAAAGGCCACTTGTATTGAAGCAATTGAGTATGCGACAAAACTAAATCCAACAATAGCTGATGAAAGTGTTTTTGATTTTGCAACAAAAATGTTAACAGAAAATGCGCCAAGAATAAAGTGGGAAAGTGCAAAAGTTATTGGAAACATTGCCCACCTATTTCCTAAAAAACTTAAAAAGACGATTTCTAACTTACTAGTTAATTCAGAATATAATGGTACCGTTGTTCGATGGGCTTCAGCATATGCTATAGGTGAAATTTTAAAAATGGAAACGCTGCATAATAAGAATTTAATTCCTACAGTTGAAGCATTGTTAAAGATAGAAGAAAACAACGGAGTGCGAAAAAAATATCTGGAGGCTTTTAAGAAAATTAAGAAATAATTGTGATTTCGAATCTAAAGAAAGATGATAAAATTTAATTACGAATTATTTGAAATATAAATTTGTGAGTGGATGAAAATTTTTCCGATTGTCATCCTTAAATTTCTAGGATTCATATCTAAT
>JANPGA010000009.1:0-8938 GCA_031423735.1 Bacteroidota bacterium
GAACTTTAGTAACGCTAAATGGAACTAATTTATCAAATGTTAATCAGGTTAACATTGGTTCAACAACAGCTGTGCCAACCATAATTAATTCTACTCAATTAAAATTTAATATTCCAATTGGAGCAACAACTGATTTTATAAAAGTTACAAATGTTAATGGTTGTAAAGATACAAGTGACAATTTATTTACCGTTTTAAATATACACTTAAATTTAAGGTGTTTTATTCAAGGATTTTATGATCTTAACTTGCATCAGATGAATACAACAGTTGCTTTAGGTGCTGATACAATAACAATTCAACTCTATAATCCTAGTAATCTAATTAATCCAGTGTATAGTGATACCCGAGTAATTGATATAAATGGTAATGGCGTTTTTTATTTTCCTCCTACAGCAAGTATTGGTAATTATTATGTTGTTGTTAAACACCGAAACAGTCTTGAGACTTGGAGTAAAAATGCTATTGCATTTAGTGCTAATACTTTTTATGATTTTACTCAATAATTAAATTCAAATCATTTTGGAAGAGAAAAAATGTTTTACTTCCTTACTTCAACAACAATCGAACCTGCAAAATATTCTTCTCCTAAAGGAAGGTTCATTAGTAATTTTTTAATTGTACTATTAGTTATATTTCTAAATGAAAATATTTTTAATCCTGAATTTGCAATTTCTTTTTTCAATTTTGCTATCGTTAATTTCCCAATTGTTTTATAAATAACAATCATGTTATTTAGTGCATCTACAGGAAAGTCGTTATTTTCTTTTTGTCGATTTAAAACATTTATAATTGTGCTTTCAGAAAAAATTAGATGTGACCAATAAATTGGAATATATCGACTCAAATGTCCTCCATTTCTTGTTTTCCAAATAGGCGAAGTTGAGAAGCACAATTTGCCATTTGGCTTTAAAATTCTTTTTACTTCTGCAAACATACCATCTCTATTTAGGATATGTTCAAAAACTGCATCACTAACAATAATATCAACGCTGTTATCTGCAATATGGTTCATCTTTTCAGCACCACTTGTGGAAAACGAAAAGTTTCTTTCTGTATAATTTGTTTCAATTGATTTTGCCGCATCTTTTAACCTTTCATCATCTACATCAATTCCATAAACAAATTTTGCTCCACCTTTTAAAAGATGGAACATATATCCACCATATCCAGCGCCAATTTCTACAACAACCTTATCTTTAAAATCTAAATTGAATAAAGCATCGAACTTAGGACTCTTATTAAGCTCATACCAAAAATATTTAGTAGCTTTTTCTTGAGGAGTTAATGATGAATCTCCAGAGATATGTTGCTTTACCAAATTTGATTTTTGAATAAAATGGCAATAGGAATAAAGCAGATTCTCAACTAATTTCATAATTCTTATAACTATTATTTGTACTTTTTTGCTTGTGGCAATTTTATTCTACGTGCAATAATATTCAATTGTTACATTAATATCAATCCAGATTATAGATTCTTTAAAAAAAAGAAGAAACATTTTGTTAATTTTCAACATTTTATCTTTTATGATAAATAAATGTAATTCGGACTAATTTATTTTTAGATACTAAACTAATCAACTAGATAAAAATCTATTATAGCACCGAAATAAGAATCTTGCCAGCCATCCACAATATCATCATAATCACCATCAGGAATATTAGTATGTATAAGTTCTGCCGAAGTTCCTTGTTTGTGTGGATGTAGTTTAATGGTTACGATTGACGGTTCTTCTTGATCTCCGAAATACCATTGTTGCACAACTTTTTTATTGGGCTCGAATTCTAAATTTTTTCCATTTATACTCGCATCCCACATAGAAAATTCAGATCCTGGTTCCGTTGACATCTCAACAGCTTCACCAGTCCATAATTGAATTGTTAAAGGATTGGTAATTGCTGCATACACATCTTCTGGAGGTGCTGGAATAATGAAATAAGATTTATAATTTTTCATTTTAATAAACTATTTAAGTTGAAAAGGTTGCTGATTTTATCTAATTCAATTGCAAAAGTAGTTTTTAATCAAACAACAAGGGCACGAATTTTTATTCGTGCCCTTGTTTACCTATACTATTTTTGAATTACGGTGCTGTAAAATCAAAAGTTACTGTGCTTCCAGTAAACAATACTAAATTTTTACTCCAGGTTTCCATGGAATTTCGATGTTTAACCACAACATAATAAGAACTTCCACCAAGTGTTGATGGAATTGGAATTGTAGCAGTACCATCAACATGCAACATGGTAGATGTTGTAAATGAAGGTGTATTTAAATTTGAAGATGCATAAAGTGATACTGTTATCAAATCGCAATTACTTAATCATCGAATCTGGCTGATGATCGGATTGAAAATAATATTTAGCAAGTTGAATGTAGGTATCTACTAAAACAGAATCTTTTTGATAAAATGTAATTTGTTTTAAACTATCAACAGTATTGGCATTAGTTGATTTAAATTGCAATACAATTAAAATAATTAAACCATAATTAATGAATTTATTTTTAATGCGTTTATACTTATTCATGCTTGTTTTTTTTGTGGTCTCAAAAATTAAATTCATATTTCTTTTTTTTGTTATTTCTAATCTTGATCTCAAAGTAAGTGAATATTAATATTAATTTAATTTAAAAATAAAAAGTGATGATGAAATTCGAGTTCTTAAACTGCCTTTTTTATTTATTTATGGCCTCTTTTAGTGTGTATTTTCAAGAAAATTACATTAGATTGAAGTGTTACTAAATTATGATCTTGCAGGGAAAAATTAATTATTAGGGTACTACAAAAGGGGTATTTTCATCGATTTTACCCAAAAAACCCAAACTTTTACCCTTTATTTGGGCATTTTTGAAAACATTGTTTGGAAGGAATGCCAATTTTGTACTATATTGGTTCGAAATTGAAAGAGAAAAGTCTTTATAGGTTTAAATTGATGAATATTAATTTAATTCTATATTGGTTTTTTTGGATCTATATATTTTAATTATTTATATTAAATTATCTCAAACTTTATAACAATCACATGAAAAAATTGCTACTTTGTTTAACTGTCTTTTTTTGCACTATTAATCTGGCAAATTCACAAGCCCTTATCGATTTTACTGTAGGGTCTACCGATGCAACATGCTTTAGTGCCACTAACGGAATTGCTTCAGTTTCTAATATTACTGGAGGTGTACCCGACATAAATGGTTTTTATACAATTTCATTGTATGATGAAAACTTTACATTTATTACTGCAGTTGTTTCAACTACAGCCGATTTTAATACTTTACTTCCTGGAACGTATTATGTCGATGTAAATGACGCAATTGAAACAGGCAGCGTAAATGGTCAAGTTCAAGTTGTAATTGGAAGCCCAGCTCAGATTTTTATTACAGGGATTGTTACTAACGAATCATGTTTTGGAGTTGAAAATGGTTCTATTGATGTAACCATTACAGGTGGTTCTACCCCTTTAATTTATTCATGGAGTAATGGGCAAACATCTGAAGACGTACAGTTTTTGCAACCAGGAGATTTTACAATTGCTGTATCAGATTTTTGCGAAACAGTTACAGAAACATTTACTGTTGCTGCAGGACCAGTACCTGTAGATTATTTTGCTGATTTAGATGGTGATGGTTTTGGAAATCCAAATGATAGCATAAATACTTGTGTTCAGCCATTAGGATATGTTGCAAACAATACTGACTGTGATGATACTCCTATTAGTGGAATTTTATATGCTGATAATGATGGTGATTTAGTGGGAGCAGGCCTTCCTGTTGCTTGCGGAGTTGCTACCAATACGGATTGTAATGATAATGATATCACGGTATTTACAAATCAAACCTACTATCAAGATTTAGATGGCGATAGTTTTGGCCAAACAACAAATACCACCTCTGTTTGTTTGAGTACTCCACCAACAGGTTATGTAACTGATAACACCGATTGTGATGATACTCCAATTACGGGAATTTTGTATGCAGATTTGGATGGCGATTTGGTGGGAGCAGGCCTTCCTGTTGCTTGCGGAGTTTCTACCAATACGGATTGTAATGATAATGATATCACGGTATTTACAAATCAAACCTACTATCAAGATTTAGATGGCGATGGTTTTGGTCAATCAACTAACACCACCTCTGTTTGCTTAAGTGTTCCACCAATTGGATATGTAATTGGCAATACTGATTGTGATGATACTCCAATTATTGGAATTTTATATGCAGATTTAGATGGAGATTTAGTTGGAGCAGGAAGTCCTGTTGCTTGTGGTGTAATTTCTAACACTGATTGTAATGATGAAAATTTTAATATTCAATCAGAAATAACTTACTATGGCGATTTTGATGGTGATGGTTTTGGAGGAAATGCATTAACAACAACAGCATGTTCTTTTACTGCTCCATCTGATTATTCAGCAGTTAATACCGATTGTGATGACCAAAATATAAATATCCATCCAGGTGCAACAGAAATTTTAGATAATGGTATCGATGAAGATTGTAATGGAGTTGATTCAACATGCATTATCAATATTCCAGATGCATCTTTTAAAAATAGATTATTAGATAATTTTGCCATTAATACAAATGATGATGGAGAAATTCAATGTTCAGAAGCTGCTGCTTATACTGGAGTAATAGATGTTAGTGATAGAGGAATTAGTGACTTAACAGGTATCGAAGCATTCACCAATATTGTTGGATTGGATTGTTCTAGTAATAACCTTGTAAATTTATATGTATCACAGAACACCCAATTAACGACTTTAGATTGCTATGAAAACCTTTTAACTAGTTTTAACTTTACTGCTAATTCAAATTTGCAGCACTTAGATATCGACTTCAATCAATTACTTGGAAGTTTAGATTTATCGCTTTGTACTAATTTGATTTACTTAGATTGTTCAGGAAATCAATTCACTGCTTTAACTCTTCCTTCTACAAATTCTTTACTGACTTTGGATTGTCATGATAATGCTCTAACAGCACTTGATGTATCTACAACTACAGGATTACAAATTTTAAATTGCTATACCAACCAAATTGCTAATTTGGAACTCAATTTGCTTCCTAACCTTATTACTTTGGGATGCTGGGGTAATGTAATGCCCACCTTAGATGTTACTTCAAATACTGCTTTGTCATATTTAGATTGTGGACAGAATCAGTTGCAAAGTTTAGATGTTACAAATAATTTAAGTTTAACAACCTTATCCTGCCATAGCAACCTTTTAACAGCATTAAATGTTTCTCAAAACACAAATCTTACAAATATATATTGTGTACAAAATCAATTAACAGCACTTAATGTTTCAGGTCTACTTAGCTTGCAAACACTTAATTGTTTTACCAATCAACTAGAAAGCATTGATATCTCAGGCAACCCAAACTTATCTGAAATTCAATGTTGGAATAATCTATTAACTAATTTAAATATTAAAAACGGTAACAACACCAATTTTGCTAATTTTTTAGCAACTGGTAATCCTGCTTTAACGTGTATTCAGGTGGATGATAGTTCTTATTCAAATGCAAATTGGTCAGCGCTAAAAGATGCTACAGCTTCTTATCTTACTGATTGTACTCCAACATGCATTGTAAATATTCCGGATGCAAATTTTAAGTCTGCATTATTAAATAACATTGATATCAATACAAACGATGATAGTGAAATACAATGTTCAGAAGCATTAGCTTACACTGGTGCTATTGAAGTAAACGGTTTAGGTATAACAGATTTAACTGGAATTGAAGCATTCGTAAATATTAACGGTTTGAATTTCTTTAATAACTCATTAACTAGTGTCGATATTTCAGCCAATACATCGATTATCTATTTAGGTTGTTCTCAAAACCAATTAACATCTTTAAATGTATCAACAAATACGCTTTTAACTTCATTATCATGTGAAAATAACTTAATAACAGGATTGGATTTAAGCACAAATACAGCACTTACTATTTTATCCTGCGCCTTTAATGCCCTTACTTCATTGGATGTTACAAACAATAATTTAATGACAACCTTATCTTGTCAAACTAATCAGATTGCCTCTTTAGATTTAACTTTAAATCCAGCGATTACTCAAATATATTGTGCATCAAATCAATTAACGAGTTTAAATATTTCGGCATGTACACAACTTACTTATCTTGATTGTTACGGTAATCTTTTAACTAGTTTAGATGTTTCAAATAATACATTACTTACCACTCTTTCATGTTCGAATAATGCACTAGCTAGTTTAAATTGTTCTACCAATGCATTGCTTACACAAGTAGCTTGTGCAAATAACCAATTAACATTTTTGGATGTTTCAAGTAGCCCTGCATTAATCTCTTTAAATTGTACAAGTAATTTATTAACCAGTTTAGATGTATCACCTAATACAGTTTTGGTTGGTTTATCATGTGGTTTAAATCAGTTAACTAGTTTAAATGTTAAGAACGGAAATAATTTTAATCTAACATTTTTTGCTGCTGCCATAAACCCATTATTAACTTGTATTCAAGTTGATGATGCAGCTTACATGGATACTACTTGGAGCGCAGGTAAAGATGCCAGTGCTACATTTAGTACTAATTGTTCTTTACCGCCAACTCCAGCTGCTGCTTTAAACTTTAATGGTTTTGAAGACAAAGTAGTAGTTGCAAATGGAGTTGATCTTTCTAATAAATCTTTCTCTGTTGAAATGTGGTTGAAACAATCTGGTAATGCTGATTACGATGTTGCTTTTGCTCAAGGTCCTAACTTCGGACCAAACCAAACGCTACATATTGGTTTTTCACCAGGCGGTAATAACTTCATCTTCAATTTTTACCAAAATGATTTAAATATAGCTGTCACACCTGATTTCAACTGGCATCATTGGGCTTGTACATTCGATAATATCACAAAAGCAAGAAAGATTTACAGAGACAGCGTTTTGATTGCTTCTGATATTTCTCCTTCTGCATTCTTGGGTGATGGAAGTACTGATATGTATATTGGTGATAATGCTTATGGTAGCAACAACTTTGATGGAACTATAGACGAATTAAGAGTTTGGACTCGCGCCATATCTCAATTAGAAATTCAAAATAGCATGAATTGTGAAATTGCTGCTCCTCAATCAGGTTTAGCTGCTGCGTATCACTTCAATCAAGGATTTGAAGGCGCAAATAATTCTTCTGAAACATTTTTAACCGACGCAAGTGGAAATGGCTATAACGGAACACTTCAAAACTTTACATATACTGGTTCAACATCAAACTGGGTTGCTCCAGGTGGAGTTGTTACAGGTACAAATTGTACTCCGCTATGTGTTGTAAATATTCCTGATGCAAACTTCAAAAATGCTTTACTTGCTAATTCATTAATTAATACAAATAGTGATGGAGAAATTCAATGTTCAGAAGCTGCTGCTTACACTGGAGGAATAGATGTTAGTTATAGCGGAATTAGCAACTTAACAGGTATTGAATCATTTGTTGGGATTACTTCTTTAAACGCTGATGGTAATAATCTTTCTTCAATCAATCTTTCTTCCAATGTTGCGTTGACTGTTGCATTAATTCGATTCAACCAATTAACCAGTATTACGCTTGGAAACTTGCCAAACCTTACTATTTTCAAATGTAACAATAATTTAGTTAATAGTTTAAATGTTTCCGGATTAACAACATTAGAAATTCTTGATTGTGCTACCAATCAATTAAGCACTATTGATGTTTCCAATAATTCTGCACTAAAAGTGCTTTATGTTTTCGGCAATCAACTAACAACAATAAATACAAATTCAAATCCGGCATTAGAAACCTTAGTTTGTGGTAATAATTTAATTACAAATTTAAATTTTGCTAATAATCCTCTCATAAATTATATCGAATGTCAAAACAATAATTTACTTGGAGTTAATGTTTCAAATTTAGGTGTTCTTGGAAAATTAATTTGCTTTAATAACCAATTAACTTCTATAGACGTTACTGCGAACTCAAATTTAATAATGCTACAATGTTTTAATAATCAACTTGTCAATTTAAAAATAAGCAATGGGAATAATAATAACCTAATTGATTTTAATGCAACAAATAATCCTTCATTAACTTGTATTCAAGTAGATGATACTTCTTACATGAACACCAACTGGAATGCAGGTAAAGATGTAAGTGCATCGTTTAGTAATTCTTGCCTTTCAATCCCTGCAGCATCTTTGAATTTTTTCGAAGGAAACTATGCAAGTATAAGTCCTGTTCCAGCTCTTGATAATAATAATTTTACCATGGAAGCATGGATTAAAACTACCGACAATGAAGGTGAAATCGCAGGATGGGGTGGAGATGGTTTAGCAGAATTCAGAATTTTTTCTGGTCGCTTACAATTCTTAATTCTTGGTAGTTCGTCTAATCCAGGTTTCCAATCTGTTATTGGTGGTAGTACAATAAATAATAATGTTTGGACACATGTTTCTGTTGTTAAGAACGGCAGTACTGTGAGTTTATATGTAAATGGGGTTTTAGATGTAGCTAATACAATTAATCTTCAATTCACCTATACTTATTTTTATATAGGAACAGGTGGTCCACATCTTGATGTTTTTTATAGCGGTAATATGGATGAATTAAGAGTTTGGAATGTAGGTCGCTCGCAAGCACAAATCCAAGCATACATGAATTGTGAAATACCAACCACAGCTACAAGCTTAATTGGTAACTATCATTTCAATCAAGGTAATTCCTTTGCTAATAACTCTCCCGATACTACCATTATTGATGCATCAACAAATGGGAATGACGCAACATTAATTGGCTTTGTATTGAATGGGGCAGTATCAAACTGGGACATCATGGAAACGCTGCGCAAGAAGGGCGCGAAGATCGAGTACAGCGATCCCTTCGTGGATCAATTCGAGTTCGCCGGGCGCAAGATCAAGAGCGTCCCGTTGACCCCCGCAACGCTCAA
>JANPGA010000010.1:0-3637 GCA_031423735.1 Bacteroidota bacterium
TATTTCAAGTATGGAACACATCGCAACATTTTGTAAAACTACATCTGCAATTATTGGAGGACCAGCAATCAACCCTGATCCTAAAGGCAAAAATTTATTTAATGCTGCCTTCGTTTTATCAGCAGGAAAAATAAAGCAAGTCGTTTCGAAAACGTTGCTCCCAACTTACGATGTTTTTGATGAGTATAGATGGTTTGAATCCAATAGAGATTTTAATTGCATTGAAATAAACGGTGTACGAATTGCCCTCACTGTTTGTGAAGACTTATGGAATATGGGTGACGATCCATTATACACCTTTTGGCCAATGGAAGAATTGATTCAACAACAACCTGTTTTGATGATTAATATTGCTGCATCACCATTTAATCATGCTCATATTGATGATCGAAAAAATATTTTGGAAAAAAATGTTCGTCAATATAAACTTCCTCTCATTTATGTAAATCAGGTTGGTGCTCAAACAGATATTTTATTTGATGGTGGATCGCTTATTTATGATGGACAAGCTAATTTATTAAAAGAGCTCAATTATTTTAAGGAAGATTATTCAATTTGTGAATTCAATTCTAGTACTAATAAAATTCAAACAACACCTACTATTGGAATTCAAAAATCTAATGATCTTAAATCACATCGTATTTATCAAGCGTTAACAATGGGGATCAGTGATTATTTTTCAAAGATGGGTTTCAAAAAGGCAATACTAGGATTGTCTGGAGGAATTGATTCAGCCTTAGTTCTGGTTTTAGCTGCAGAAGCATTAGGGAAAGAAAATATACACGCAGTTTTAATGCCTTCCGAATACTCAAGTGATCATTCAATTTCTGATTCATTACAATTGGTAAAGAATCTTGGATGCACTCACGAAATTCTTCCAATTACTCCTATGTATAATGCGTTTATTCAAAGTTTAAAACATGATTTTGAGGGATTGCCTTTTAATGTTGCAGAAGAAAATATCCAAGCTCGTGTTCGTGGAACAACACTAATGGCCATTAGTAATAAGTTAGGTTATATACTGCTAAACACAAGTAATAAAAGCGAACTATCTGTAGGTTACGGAACGCTATATGGTGATATGTGTGGAGGAATATCAGTAATTGGTGATTTATATAAAACGGAAATTTTTGCTTTGTGTAATTTCATTAATGCAATCCATGAAATCATACCTCCAAATATAATTACCAAACCACCTTCTGCAGAATTACGACCAGGACAATTGGATAGTGACTCATTACCACCTTATGATATTTTAGATTCAATACTTTATAATTATATTGAATTGGAACAAGGTCCTGATCAAATTATTAAATTAGGTTTTGATTCCCAATTGGTAAATAAAATTTTGAAGATGGTAAATATGAATGAATGGAAACGTTTTCAATTTGCACCTATACTTCGCGTATCTCCAAAAGCATTTGGTAGAGGAAGACGTATGCCTTTAGTTGCAAAATATTTAGGATGATAATTTTTTCTCTAATATTTATATTTATTCTCTTGATTATTTTGTTAAGGATGAGAAACTGGATCTTCTTTTTATTGATATTTATTTCATTAAGCGTCAATGCCCAAACTGATTCCCTTTATTGTAAATCGTATTCGAAGATAATTACAGGAAGAATCTACTTTTCTCAGAAATATACTCGCTTAATTTTAAAAAATAGTGTCGATAAATATAATTTAGAATACCGACCTAACACTACATTAAATTTAGGAGTTGGTGCAACCTATAAGTGGGTTACTTTAAATTTGGCATACGGATTTCCTTTTCTAAATCCTGAAAAAGGAGAAGGGAAAACAAAGTATTTGGATCTTCAAGCTCATCTCTATGGCCCAAAATTTACAATTGATATTTTTGGACAGTTCTATAAAGGATTTTATTTGTATCCGATTGGGACTTTAGCAGAGAAAGATAAATATTATGTCCGACCTGATTTGAAGGTAAACGCTATGGGTACTTCAGTGCAATATGTTTTTAATAACAAAAGGTTTTCGTATCGAGCATCTTTTTTGCAAAATGAATGGCAAAAAAAATCATGTGGAAGTTTAATTGGAGGCGCTGAAATCCATTTCGGTCGAATATCTGCCGATAGTTCTATTGTAGCATCCAATTTAAGTTCAACATCAGGTATAGAAAAAATTAAACGTTTTGATTATTTTGAAATTGGTCCCAATGTTGGTTATGCATATACAGTTGTAGTTCATAAAAATTTCTTTCTTACAGGATCTTTTGCAATCAGTTTTGATTATGTAAATAATACATCAAGAGGACCTAATACTCTTGTAAAATCTTCTGGATTTAGTCCAAATAATACTTTAAGAGTATTTGCTGGTTATAATTCTTCATTACATGCTTTTAGTTTTACATTTATTAATTCAGTAGTATCATTGTCAACGCAAAAATCTGTAACGCAAGTTGATATTAATACTGGAAATTTTCGTTTGAATTATGTAAAACGATTTGTTCCAGGGAAGAAAACAAAAAAAGTTTTGAAATTTATTTAATCAGGTAATCCTTAAAATAAAGTACCCTGAAGTCTGACACAGTCAGTACTTCAGGGTACTTCACGGTTTATCAATGTATTTCCCAGATCTCTCTTCCTTGTAAAAGTTTATCTAAATCACCAGCACCCTTTTTCGAAATGGCTTCCATCACTTGCTCATTCAATCCATCTTCGTAACACTTACGATCTTCAGTATAAAATACACCAAACGGACGAGGGAAGTGCTCCACGCCAGCTTCATGACGGTCAAAGAAACGTGATAAAATTCCAGCCTTCACACGATCACGTTCGTCATGAATCCATAAATCATTTACTGAAGTTCCTGGTGCTGTTAAATCAACAATTACTGGATGAAATCCATCTAACTTAATTCCTTTGGTTCCATCTTGACCATAAACTAACGGCTTACCAGTTTCAACAAAAATTGCTTCTTCTTTTTTCGAAGATTTTTCCGTAAAAATTTCAAAAGCACCATCATTAAATACATTACAGTTTTGATAGATCTCTAAAAAGGAAGTTCCTTGATGTGAATTTGTACGACGTAACATTTCTTTCAAATGTGTTGGGTCACGATCCATGGAACGAGCGATAAATGTACCTTCAGCACCCATCGCTAAAGCAAATGGATTGAAAGGATGATCTATCGATCCCATCGGTGTTGACTTCGTAATTTTTCCTTCTTCAGATGTTGGAGAATATTGTCCTTTGGTAAGGCCATAAATCTCATTATTAAAAAGAAGAATATTTACATTAAAATTTCTTCTTAAAATATGAATGAAATGGTTTCCTCCAATTGACATTGAATCACCGTCACCAGTAACAATCCATACACTTAAATCTGGACGGCTTGCTTTTAATCCACTAGCCACTGCAGTAGCACGACCATGGATAGAATGCATACCATAAGTTTCCATGTAATATGGGAAGCGAGAAGAGCATCCAATACCTGAAATAAATACGATGTTCTCACGAGGAATTCCTAATTCAGGAACTACAGTTTGAACTTGCTTCAGAATTGAATAATCTCCACATCCTGGACACCAGCGTACTTCCTGGTCTGTTACAAGATCTTTACTAGTAAATTTAGGAGCTTCCGGATTTTGAGTTGTTGTTTCCATCAATGGATGAAT
>JANPGA010000011.1:0-2384 GCA_031423735.1 Bacteroidota bacterium
TTGTGAAAACATTTAAAGCGGTCTGCCTCGCGGTGGATCGCTTTTTCAATTTTTACTAGTATTGCGGCCATACTTCCCAATAACAAATTTAGAGATTTGACAGTAATTTTAAGTATATCCATAAAATGTTTATATAATCCAAAATGAGCGCTTTTAATGTGCATTTTCCAAGAGCTTAAAGATTCATTAAGATCCGCTATAATTATAGCTAATAGTTTTAAACTATTTGGTTTAACTGCCTTCAATAGATAACAGCCTATTCCATAAATATCAGATATGGGAAATATAATTCCCCTCAGAATAATGAAAATTAAAAAAAAACCAACCATAAATTGAAAAAGTTTAAAAATTTGTAAAGGATAAATATAGAAAATAAAAATAAAATCAAACAAATTATATTAAAAAAGATTAAAAAATCGAGATTTTCAACTTAATCCAAGGAGTTAAACCTCAGCAAACATGGATTAAAATATCGAAACAATACCTTACTATAAGAATTTCAAGCTTTGCTGCCGCATTTTCACATTCCATTTAACAGATTCGTATCTTTACAAGGTAGTAATTATTAAAAATTAATCAACACCTTCCTCTTATGCAATTCACCCTCCGCCCTTGGAATATTAACGATCTTGAGAATCTTGTTAAAATCGCTGACAACCCTAAGATTGCAAATAATATGATGAATAGGTTTGTAAACCCTTTTACTATTGAGCAAGGAAAACAATTTATTAGTTATGCAGAAGGAATGAATCCTATAAGAATATTTGCAATTGATGTAAACGGTGTAGCAATTGGCGCAATAGGAATACATCCGCAAGATGATATATATATTAAAAATGCTGAACTTGGATATTGGTTAGCTGAAGAACATTGGGGAAAAGGAATTACGACTGAAGCTATAAAAAGGATGCTTGACTATGGATTTAAAACCTGGGATTTAAAAAGAATCTTCGCACGTCCATTTGGTACAAACATAGGTTCACAACGAGTTTTAGAAAAAGCGGGATTTACTTTAGAGGCAAGATTAGAAAATACAATCTTCAAGAATGGTGATTATACTGATGAATTAATTTATGCCATAAGAAAATAATAATACCGAAAAAAAATGAGTAAAGAACATCATTATACTTCCACTACTACCTGGACTGGAAATAAGGGTGAAGGAACCAAGGATTACATGGCCTACGCTCGCGATTTCGAAGTTTACATTGATCAAAAACCTCTTTTAAAAGGTTCTGCTGATGCCCCATTTCGAGGAGACATAACTAGGCATAACCCAGAAGACTTGCTCTTAGCTGCATTGTCTAGCTGTCATATGTTATGGTTTTTGCATTTATGTGCCGACAATAAAATTATTGTTGTGAATTATATCGACAAAGCTTTTGCTAAGATGATTGAAAATGTTGGCGGTGGTGGTAAATTTACTGAAGTAATTCTAAATCCAACAGTTGAAATTTTAGATGAATCACAGATTGAAATAGCCAATTCATTACACGAACTAGCTAACAAAAAATGTTTCATTGCTAAATCTTGCAATTTTCCTGTACTTCACCAACCAACTTGTACAGTTGGTAAATAATAATCAAATGCAAATCGAAGAATTTACAATTAAGGATTTACACATTTTAAAGGAGCTACAACCGCCTGCTTGGTCTGATATTTCTATTCCTCATACTTTTTATTTGTCTTCTAAATATTGTAATACACTTAAATTAGTTGAAGGAAATTCAATAATTGGCATTGGCTCTTATATTAAGCATGAAGAAGTTGCTTGGCTTGCACATATTATAATTCATCCAGAATGGAGAAATATAGGATTAGGCAAACTTATTACACAAGCTTTAGTTGATCAGCTAAAGGAATATTCAACAATTTATTTAATGGCCACTGATCTTGGTGAACCTGTTTATAAAAAGTTAGGATTCGAAATAGAAACCGAACAGCTATTTTTTAAAGATTTAGAATTAATCTTTACAGAAAGCGAATTTGAAAATATTATCCCGTATAATGTCAAATATCAAGAGGAAATATTGGCTATTGACCAAATGGCCTCTGGAGAAAATAGAAAAACTCATTTACTGGAATTTATAAATGACTCGTTTGTTTATTTTAAAGATGATTGCATAGAAGGATTTTACTTGCCTCAATTTAGTGAAGGACTAATAATTGCTAAAAATAATGTTGCTGGATTAGCATTAATGAAAAAACGACTTAACACTCGTACAGAAACAATAATTTCCATTGATAATTTATTTGCAATAAATTTTATTAAAAGTTTAGGTTTTAAAGAATTCAGAATAGCCAAAAGAATGCGATTGGGCGAAAAACGTATTCATCATCAGGAAATGATTTACAATAGAGTTAGTGTTCAAATTGGCTAATAG
>JANPGA010000012.1:0-16010 GCA_031423735.1 Bacteroidota bacterium
CCTGTTTACTCTGTAATATGGAATAATCAACAAACACAACCAAACTTAACAGGATTAAGTGCTGGTACATATACAATTGAAATTACAGATGCTAATGCATGTATGTTAACTCAATCAGTAACAATTGAGGAGCCACTTGCACCATTAAGTACTCAAACACAAATCACTAATATTGATTGTAATGGAAATAGCTCTGGGACTATTGCATTAGTGTCGGCAGGTGGAACTGCACCCTATTCGTATCAATGGAGTAATGGGAATACTACGGCAACATCAAATGGTTTAATTGCGGGAAATTACCAATACACAATTACTGATTCACATCTTTGTGTATTAAATGGAAGTGCTGATATAACTCAACCTATAAACGCTTTAAATGTTACAAACATCATTACAAATGTGGATTGTAATTCAAATTTAACTGGAGCGATAAATTTAACAATATCAGGAGGAACAATTCCCTATAATTATTTATGGAGCAATGGATCAACATCAAGCGATATTAATAATTTAACTAGTGGCGATTATACTGTTACTGTTACAGATGCCAATGGATGTATTTTTACACAAACCTACTCAGTAACTCAACCTGTTTCGGCGTTATCAGTAGTTGGAAACATAACTAATTTAAGTTGTTATGCGAATAACACTGGAAGTATAAATGTTACCGCTTCTGGAGGAACAAGTCCGTACACTTATAGCTGGACAAATGGAGATACAACATCAACTACTTCATCATTATCAATAGGAAATTATAGTGTACTTATTACTGATGCAAATGGATGTTCAACAACATCGGCATTTACTGTACGACAACCTTTAGCTGCATTATCTGCAACCTCAAATGCAACAAGTGTTAGTTGTAATGGAAATAATAATGGTGCTATTAGCTTAACGGTATCAGGTGGTACTGGCCCATATTCATATGTATGGAGTAATGGAAGTACTACTTCTAATATTTCTAATTTAACATTTGGGCAATATACAGTAACCATTACTGATGCAAATAACTGCACGTTTATTTTAACAGAAAATGTTTTACAACCTGCGGCAGCTTTAGATATTACCTACCTAGTTACAGATGTAATGTGTTTCGGAAATCAAACAGGTGTAATAGCAACTTTAATTAATGGAGGTACTGGTCCATTTAATTATTTATGGAGTAATGGAGCTACAACTTCTTCTGTTGCTAATATGCCTTCAGGAACTTACACTTTAACTGTTACTGATGCTAACAATTGTGTAAAAACATCTCCAGTAAGTATTTCTCAACCAATAGCTGCGGTTAATGTTACTGCAACTCCAACTCAAGTAAATTGCTTTAATTCATCTAATGGAAAAGTTGATCTCTCAGTTAATGGAGGAATGGGAAATTATACTTACCAATGGAATAATGGTGACACTACTCAAAATATAAACAATCTAATTGCTGGAAATTATTCTGTAATTGTGATGGATAAAAATGGATGTACTGCTTCTGTTTCAACAACTATCAATCAACCTAATTCGGGATTAGTAGTTAGCGCTACAGTTAACAATGTAAATTGTAATGGAAGTGGCGACGGTAGTATCACTATTAATGTAACAGGAGGAACACCTTCATATAGTTATTTATGGAATAATGGAGCTACTACTTCACAACTTACAACAATAAGTCCAGGCATTTACACAGTTTCTGTTACAGATGGCAATGGATGTACTTTAAACTATAGTACAAGTATTCAGGAGCCGAGCAATAAACTTGCGATGACAACAAATGCAAATTCGGCAAATTGCTTAGTAAATCACAAAGGAAATATTTTTGTAAATATTAGTGGAGGAACTGCTCCTTACACATACGTTTGGAATGATGGTCAAACTGCTCAAAACAGACTAAACGAAATTCCTGGAACTTATACTGTAACTGTTACTGATGGAAATGGCTGCATTGAATCAAGAACATCTGTTATTGCAGATTCGTCAAATTTAAAAATCACATCACTTGGTGATGCTAATATTTGCATGGGCGATAAAGTAGTGATAGTCACGGATTCGATGCCAGGAATTGCACTTCAATGGAATTACAATGGAACACCTTTAAATGGTGCTACATCAAACAGTTTTGTAACACCTGTAGCTGGTACTTATACTTTAACTGCAACAACTGATTGCGGAACTTACACTTCCAATTCAATTGACGTAATCGTAAGAACAATGAATACTGTATCAATTAGCAACAATGTTATCATTTGCAAAGGTGAAAGCTTTCAACTTGTTGCTGGCGGTGGAGTAGATTATCAATGGTCACCTTCAGATGGATTAAATTTTACAAATATTTCAAATCCTACAGCAAGTCCTACTAAAACCACTAATTATATGGTTACCGTTAAAGATCAGTATGGCTGTAAAGCTACTGCGAATGTAACAGTAACACTTGGCTGCGACACATTAGATATTCCGAATGGTTTCTCTCCAAATGGAGACGGAACTAATGACTATTTCGTAATTGATGGAATAAATAATTATCCAGGAAATTCAATCTTTATTTATAATCGTTGGGGAAATTTGATTTACAAACAAAGGGATTATGATAATAAATGGAATGGAACCTCAAATGTTGGCGGTGTAATGTTTGGGGATGAATTGCCAAACGGAACCTATTATTTTATATTAGATTTAAACAATGAACAAAAACCTATTAACGGATTCGTTGTAATTCGACGTTAATCACCTTACACCTACCCTACAAAATAATAAAATGAATTCAATAAACATATACCAAATCATGAACAGGTTAAAACAACTTGCTGATAAGAAAATACTCTTAGCAGTATCATTAATTGTATTTTGCTTTCAAGCACAAGCACAATTTGAACCACAGTTCACTCAATACATGTATAATGAAATGTTTATTAATCCAGCTTATGCCGGATCAAGAGAACACATTTCATTGACTGGATTGTACCGAAATCAATGGGTCGGAATAGAAGGCGCTCCAAAAACGCAAACCTTTAGTGCTCACTCTCCTCTTAGAAATGAAAAAGTTGGAGTTGGGATAACTTTTCTAAGCGAACAAATTGGTGTTACCAAAGATCTCGGTATATTTGGAAATTATGCCTATCGAATTCCCATGAAAAAAGGAACATTTTCTATGGGATTACAAGCAGGATTAATTAATCATGTTGAACGCCTAGAAGATGTAAAAACTCAGGACCAATACGACAATTCATTTTTAGGAACTCCAAAACTTACGGTGCCTAATGTTGGATTTGGATTATACTATAATAGTAAAACTTTTTATGGTGGTATTTCAATTCCAAGAATTTTACAAAATGGAGTTGATGCTAAAACAGGAAAAGGTATAAACCAAGTTAAGATGGATTATTGGCATTATTACCTTATGGGAGGGTATGTAATTCCATTAAACGAAAATGTTAAGGTGAAACCAACAACTATGATAAAGGTAGCATCAGGAGCTCCAATTGAAGCAGATTTAGGTGTGCACTTTTTGTTTAATGAAACTATATGGCTTGGTGGTTCCTATCGAACTGGCGATTCTTGGTCGGCGATTGTACAATTTCAATTGACTCCACAATTAAGAATGGGATACTCTTATGATTATACGATCACCGATTTACAACGCTACAATTCGGGAACACATGAAATAACCTTAGGTTATGATTTCTCTTTTAATAAAAACAAAATAGTAACTCCACGTTATTTCTAATAATGAACGTTCAAATACTTCAACCAATGAAAAAATCATTGCTCTGCATATTAATCTGTTTTGGATTTTTAACATCCTTCTCACAAAAAGCATTAGTTAAAAAAGGCGACTTCTTTTTTAAACAAATGGCTTACCCAAAAGCAATTCCATTTTATACAAAAGCGCTAAAGAAAGATAGCACGCTACAACTTGCAGTTTTTAAACTTGCAGATTGTTATCGTCTTACTAATAATCGTCAAATGGCAGAAGTATGGTATAGCAAAGCTGTAACGATGCCAGCTGTTACTTCAATCTACAAATTCTATTACGGTCAATCGTTAATGAATAATGGGAAATATGCGCAAGCACGTAAGTGGATGGCGGATTTTGTTCTTGACAACAAAGGTGATGGCAGAGGACAAGCTTTTATGCGTGCCATTGATGCTTACGAAAGTTTCTTTAGTGACTCATCAAATTATGCAGTTACAAAACTTGATATCAATTCAGGCAATGCAGATTTTGGCGCATCCATTTATCAAGATGGAATTGTATTCGCCTCCTCTCGCAAACAACCCGAAATGATTGAAAGAACTCATGCCTGGACGAACGAACCTTTTTTATCTCTTTACTATAGTAGAGGAAAAGAAAATTCTTTTAGAAGCCCAGAAGTTTTTGCAGAAAAAATAAACACGCGCTTAAATGATGGTCCAGTTTGTTTCAACAAAAGTGGAGATGAAATGTATATTACAAGAAATAATATTGAAAACGGAAAAGTTCATAAGAGTAGCGACAAAATTGTGAAACTTAAAATCTTTAAAACCAAAAATACTGGTGGAAAAGAATGGGGAACACTAGAACCATTTCAATATAACAACGATAATTATAATTGTGCTCATCCTGCAATCAGTGCTGATGGACAAAAATTATATTTTTCCTCTGACATGCCAGGTGGAAAAGGAGGAATGGATTTATGGGAATGTAACAAATCAGGAAATGGATGGGGAAAACCAACTAACCTTGGCGACACTATTAATTCAAGAGGAAACGAATTATTTCCTGTATTGATGGAAGACGGAACTATTTATTTCGCGTCTGATGGACATCCAGGAATTGGAGGTCTTGATGTTTATTACACCCGACAACAAGGATCTAGTTTTACAAATCCAATCAACGTGGGATATCCATTAAATTCTGCAGATGATGATTTTGGTTTAGTATACGATGTTAAAAATAAAATTGGCTACTTAAGTTCAAACAGAGCTAATAAAGGTTTTGATGATGATCTTTATACCTTTAAAAAGAAATCCATTCGTATTCGTGGTATAGTTGTAAACAAAGAAAACGGCTTACCAATTAAAAATGCAAAAGTTGAGTTGAAGCAAGAAAATAATCAACTTGCGTTTACCACTATGGAAAATGGTCGTTTTGATTTTCCTGGTGAATTTGATAAATCTTATTCTATAAAAGGTCAAGCAGAAGGATTAGGAGACACAACTATTGTATTCACAACTTCGTCAGCAACACCTATTGATCCATTTGTAAGAATTGAATTAGGCAAGCCTTCTGAATTTGGTATTTATATTAATGTGATTGATGCAATAACTAAACAACCAATTCCAGGTGCGAGTATTAAAGATGAAGTTGCAAATCGTGAAATTGGAAGTTGTGATTTAAATGGTCAATATAAACAAGCATTGGTTCCTGATAAGGATGAACAAATTGTGATCTCAACTGCTGGATATCGCCCTAAAATTATTATGCTAAAAGGGCAAAAAGGTCAATTGCCAAAAGATTTGATTTACACTGTTGAATTAACTCCGGCAAGTGACGTTTACCCATATGAAAATTGGTATAAAATTGTTTATTATGATCTTGATAAATATAATGTTCGTGAAGATGCAAGTAAAACAATGCTAGAAGTAATTGCCTTCCTTAAAGAACATCCTGATGTAAAAATTAGTATTAATTCCCATACTGATAGTCGTGCAACAGCTGAATACAATGAAAAGCTTTCTGAAAACAGATCGAAGTCTGTTAAAAAATATTTATTAGATAAAGGTGTTAACTCTAAACAAATTGGAAAAGTAAGTTGGAGCGGTGAATCCGTAATGGTAAATAATTGTGGCGATGGTGAACCATGTACTGAAGCAATGTTTCAATTAAATAGAAGAACTGAAATAACAGTTAACGGAATAATTCATTAATAAATTTTAAGAATCGATAATAAAAGCCGACTAATAGTCGGCTTTTATGGTATTTGTGCAGAATTGCAAAATAAATTTTATTTTAATAATTACGATCTAAATAATTTATCGTATTTATTTACTATTCCTTTAAGAATACCTCTTATTTTGTCGTTATTTCGAATTGTATTAATCATAAAAACTCTCAATAACTCTAACTTATATTCATATTGAATTCTTAAATATTGATTGAAAGAACTAACACCAACTTTTCGATAATAGAGATCTTCAAAAAATAACAATAAATCATTTCTAGAAATATTTTTCATAGATGGAATCATTACTCCATCTTTCCCATCATGCCAATGAATTATAAATGGATACCCTTCTCGTTTTTTAATTCGTTCTATTAAAACACCCTTCGATTCAGCACTCATCCCTTCTACCATGAATTTCAGGCGATGTAATGTTATCTCCTTTTTACTTAACTTTTTCATCAATACATAATTCAAAAGAGGTTGCTCCCCACCAAAAGTAAATGCTTCTCGAAATAATTGAACGCGTGGCTCACTCCATTCAATAAACTTGTCAAAATCATGGCGTTTTAAAATTCCTGTAAAACCAACTAATTGCCCTGTATTGAAAGTGAAATTTGGGAAGCTAAATTCAGGATCATGAATTTTAATTTTTTCAGGATCAAAATACCAACGATACAATGTTTCCATCGTAAAAGGCTCATCAATTACAACCCAATCTTCATTGTACTTTTCAAGCATTTCTAAAATTGGACCAGCCAAAACAATATCCGAATCTAACATTAAAAATCTTTTTTTGCTCTCCTCTAAAAACACTTCGAACTTCGAAAAACCCCAACCATAAATTCTTGCATTTTGAGGGTAAATACTTACATTAAAATGCTGTTCAATCTCAGTTGTATCAAAATCACGAAATATTAAATCTTTAACAAGAACAATTGGAATTTCAGGATACCAATGGCGTATACTTGCCACACAAATCCTGGTGAGCCTAAAATCCCTCTTTGTACATGGAATATAAATAACTTCAATTTTCATTCTTAAATTATTCAATAAATAAATTTGTTGATTTTTCTTAATGACGAGTAAAACTTGAATCTACTTTGTAACGAACGAAAATAACCCTTTTTTATCAAATAACCTTAATAAAAAAAGGGAAGATACTATCAAATAATTTAATCAACGAAAATTTGTCATTTATTTTATTAATTTTATAATCTATAATTGAGCATAATTCACAATTTATAAGAACAAACTTTTATATCAAAACATTATTCCATGGAAACTTTTGAAACCTATCTGAAAAATAATCGAGTAGTCTTCTTTTTAATGCTTTATTCGATAGTGTTTTTCGTACTTTATTTGTTTAGAAATACAGGAATTATTTGCGATGAAAAGGAAAATTACCCACAAATTCTAAATTTTTCTAATGGCGACTATCATTTACTTGAAATCTCAGCCGTTCCAGGATATCATGCATGTATGGCATTATTATTTAAAGTTACTGGATGGACTTCACTATTTGCTGCAAGAAGCTTAACCATAATTTTTGGATGCCTTTCCGTATTTGTATTTTTTTTATTGACATTACGGATAAATCCAGAATCAAGTGTTTTAAAAACATTGCAGTTTTTTCTCTTCCCTTCTATTTTCATTTACTACTTTGTACTTTATACTGATATTCTATCATTGCTTTTGGTGATGATCATGCTCCTTTTCACCCTTGATAAACGTTATATCCTAGCTGGTATTTTTGGGATTTTAAGTATGTGTATCCGACAAAACAATGTTTTATGGGTTGCCTTTATTCCCGCCTTAGTTTATTTCGAAAAATTTCAAACGCAACTCTCTATTAATAATATTATAGAGACCTTTAAAACAACATGGGTTTGCTTTTTGGGAATTGCCCTATTCATATTGTTTGTAATTTTAAACAAAGGTGTTGCTGTAGGAGATTCTGCTAGCCATCCTGCATTTAAATTTTCTACTGGTAATTTATTTTTTATTCTATTTTGCTTTTTTGTCTTTTTTCTTCCAATGCATATTGCCAACATTCCAAAGGTTATTGCATATTTAAAAAGTGGGATATGGCCAATCATTCTTTCTACAATATTTTTTCTATTGTACTGGTTTACCTTTAAGAATGATCATCCTTATAATAATATTGCAATGGAATACTTTATTCGAAATCATATTCTTGTTTTCGTTGCTAAAACTCCCATTAGAATTTTATTGTTTTTTGTTCCAATATTTTATGCTTTCTTATCACTATTGGTAACACCACTTAAGTTAAAATCTTGGAATTTGTTTTATGTAATAACTGTACTTTTCCTGTTGCCTTCATGGTTAATCGAACAGCGATATTATATGATTCCATTTGTGATTTTTATGTTACTTCGCAAGGATCAAACAATTTTTGTTGAGAGAATCACTATCCTTTATTATGTTACCATCCTTTGTTTAATGCTGCCACAAGTAGTAACTTTAAAGACGTTCTTTTAATTATTTAGAATGTTACTTAATTACCATTACGTATTAATTTAAATGCTCCTTTACACGATTTCTTTTGTGAACTTATAAATAGCATTTGTAACAGAACATTAGTTTATTGGAATAACAGAAATACTCAGAATAAAAATCCAACGATATACTATTTTTTTATCCTTAATAGACCATTTGCAAAATTAATACCCTTCTTTTTGGTGCCATTTGATTATGTCAATATTTTGGATTCTATAAATGTATTTTTGAAAAAAAACTTGATTGAACGGTTGAAAGATTTATGAATTAAAAAAAGGGGCAAGTAAAAAGAAGGAGAATAAAATTTGTTTTAAGAAATGTCATAATTATTTTGTTAAATTAATTAGTAGTATCCGATTTTATAAATATTTGTCTCTATTTAATAATTCATCAACGATTTACCAAAACTTTCCCAATTAAATCATTCAGTCAAGAAGTAATTTAAACACATGGATATTTTCGAAAAAAAGCTCTAAAAACGCTTTAATTTACCTATAATTATTTGTTCCTTTAGTACACTGGTACTTTTTATGTAAAAGAATAAAGGTATCATTTGATATGAAAAAGAAAACTATCAGCAAATTTTAAATTTTTTAATGGGGATTTAGGATTTTTCAATATGCAATTTCATCATGATGTCTATCTGGTCGTCATCTCCCAATTTAAAGATATGTTTGTCAAATTCTACAAAACCGTTTTTCTTATAAAAGTTAATTGCTCTCGGATTTTCTTCCCAGACGCCAAGCCAAACATAGCTTGCGTTCATTTGTTTCGCAATGTCAATTGCTTTTTCGTATAGAATTTGTCCAACTTTTTTTCCATGAAATTCTTTCAAAACATATATACGTTCTATTTCAAGTGCCTTTTGATCTTTAAGTTCTGTTTGTGCTTGCCCTAAATTTATTTTCAGATATCCAATTATTTCGCTATCATATATGGCAAAGTAAAATTCAGAGTTAAGGTTTTTAAGCTCTGGCAATAGCTTGTCAACTGTAAAACCTTCTTCTAAATATTTTTGCATATTTTCTTCTGTGTTACTTTCTGCAAAAGTTTCCAAGAAGGTCTGTCTGGCGATCATTTGCAATTGCTCAAAATCAGCTACTCCAATTTTTCTAATTTCTATTTCGTTCATCAAGTCCTGGTAATTTATATAATTAGTGTCTTTAAACAAAGATATGTATTGTTATGAATCGTCGCAATCTCAATAATAAAAATCATTTATAGCAACATGCTTCCGTGCAACATAGGCTTCGTTGCATCTATCAGACGCAACGAAGCCTTAGCTTTTATGTGC
This sequence comes from Bacteroidota bacterium, assembly GCA_031423735.1. Lineage (GTDB taxonomy): Bacteria > Bacteroidota > Bacteroidia > AKYH767-A > OLB10 > JANXSD01. Next base: position 9,718 of record JANPGA010000012.1, read on the forward strand.
TATTAAACTCATCTACCCTTCTACTAATTATTTATGTTCATCAGTAATTTAAAATTAATTGATGTGTTTTGATTTTAAACTTGATTTAAATTTACTCAATAAGAAACAAGTATTTAATTTGTTAAATCAAAACGAGTATCACAGATTTGAAAGAAAAGAATCATACAAAACAAATTAATATTACTCCAGAAAATATTATACTTAAAATACCATATATCACACCTAAATAAAAGAAAGCGGGTTTGAGTTGGCTTTTGCACTTCCATGTATGTATTAGTCCAAGGATAGGCATCCAGCAAAAGATTAGACTAGGTTCAATTTTATCGTTTTTCATAGAATAAATATATACAAATTTTTTAATTGCGTATAATGTCATTCCATCAAAAACTACCATCACTTAAAATTTTTAACTGCTTTTAAAGGAATAAAGGGAAGGTAGCTAATTTAATTAAGCTAAAGATGGCACATAGAGTTATTAACGAACCTTTCGCAATTCTATTTTTTCAATGCTATTTAAGTTAATTGGTTTAATACTTTGGCCAAAAAAATGGTCCTTTTTTCCAGTTATTAAACTGTCCTTAATTATTAAAGTATCGAAATAAAAAGTCTTGCTTTTACCATCCTTTTTAGTCACGCGTACACCAGTGGCATATGTTACAGGTATTACTACTTCATTTTCATTCTTGTCCAATACCCTAACTTCTGTTAATGAATTACCAACCACCTCACCAGGAAAAAAGAAAGGAAATGCAATTATAACATTTACTTTCTTTTGCTTGTGTGTTCGCAAGTTGTTCTATTAATCTTTGAGTCGTTATGTGATATGTTGCACAACTTGAGAACAATAAAAAACTTAAAAAAAGTAATCTAATGTTGTTTTTATTTGATTTCAATGCGGATTATTTTTTGCATTTTAATGTTGTTTGTTTTTTGCATCAACGCAATCCTTATAATAAATTATTTTTCACTAGGCGATTAAAGCAATTAAAAATGGAGAAACCACTTTAACTTTTGCTTTAAAATTTCAATTTAATTTGTCATTCGACTATAGTGATTCAATGTTTTGGAATAATTGCTTGTGTTGTTTTTTGAATATTTTACCCAAAATTGAATTTATTGGCAGTAGCGATTTAAAATTGATATTTTCTTCAATTATTGTAAAATTATTCTCCTGCTTTAACTCAAAGATCATTTCAATATGAGCTAATTTCATAACTGTTGCTCGCATAATAACTATATTGTCTAGTTGTTTGCTTTCAATTGTTACAGGATAGGCAAATGATATAGGTATAAACCCCAACTTTATTGTTTCATAGACTAAATAGCTATCACTATTTGTCTTGTCAATTTTTGTTATTAAAGGATGAACTGAAACAAATTTTTGCATGTCAGTCAAATAGTTGAAAATTAGTTCAGGAGCTTTATTGATTTTAAATGAAAGTTTCATTATTTTTTATTTCTCTCTGGTTGCTTACAATAGTAGTTTGTCTATAACTACTGTGATTAAACAAATATAACTGATTTAAGAGGATACAAGGATGGATGAGGTTTTGGTTTAGCTTAAGATCCAAAATATAGGGTTTGTTAAAAAAGATCTGAAGCCTATAAAATGTTGCTTTTAAAATTGCTAAAATAATTTAGGCATTTGCAACAACAATTGGTATTAGAACAGTTTAAAATAAATCCAAAAAAAATGGCCACCTCTTCAGGTAGCCATTTTTGTAATTTTTAAGAATTAATATTCCCATAAATCAATTTCAAAATTGATCATGTCTTGTTTTATTCTTTCTGATTCAAGCAATGCATCTAGTGGATTCGTTTTATAATCATCTACACGACGATTGTAAACATTATCTTCTTTAATGATATAGCTATTGAACATTCGTTTCATAAAGATATCTTCAAACGTTAAACGCATTGAGCTATTATAACGATTAGCAACTTCAGCATTTGCAAATATTCTTCGTGCTTCAGGATAATAGATCCAGAACAATAGTTTCTTTTGACCACCTTCAATTAAGTTACCATCTTGATCACGAGCTAATACCATTGGACAAATACCAATGATTCTAACATCTAATACAGAACGTTGCTTATCAAAGAACCACTCTTCCTTTAAACGATATTGAATTACGTCGTCTGGATTAAATGGACGAAATACTGTTGAATCAATTTCATCATATGGTGGATCTGGTCTAGTTACTTTAATAGTAATTGAATCAGCTCCTCCTACTTTTGAAAACTCAGCTGCTGTCATTGGCAAAGTAAATTCATCATCCTGAGCATCATAAGCTGTAAGACTTCCTTCTTTAACAGCATCCATTAAAACACCTATAAGGTTCTTACGATCCTTTGTTTCAGCAGTTTTTGGATAACGTAAAGGCGCATTAATCTTTTCATTCAAATCAATATGTCGCCATATTTTCTTCGACCACATAACATCAGCCTCCCTAAGATATGGGTAAGGAATAACTCGACGAGCCGGATTATTTTCTCTTACATATACCCCATCAAGTACGTTTTGTGCACTAGCTATGGAACCAAATCCAATAACTACGACTAAGATGATGATGAACTTTTTCATGGGATGAATTTGTTTTAATTGCATCGTTTCAAGTAAACGTAAAATAATAGCTTATTGTTGCGGAATTTTATGCTTATTGAACTGTCAATGGAATTGGATTCACTTGACGTTTTGTTCCGTCAGGCATGGATACATTAATGTATTCAAACAAGACTTTATCACCAGGACGAGATTGATCAATAATTGTTTTCATATCACCTGTTAGCGTTCCGCTTTCAGCTGTTTTTTCAATTGGATCACGACCTTTTCCAAAGCGACTCATTTTAAACGAAACAACTTTAGGATAAAGATCGAAATCAAATCCTTCCATTGTTGGAATAATACCTTGTTGAGCTGCAAGTTGTGCTTTTGGGATGTTACCATCTTTCTTGCCACCAATTTTCGCAACTGGATCAGGAATTCTTTTTAAACGGAATTTAAATTCACCCATTTTGGTAGGCTTATCATTAAATTCTGCATTTACAGTAATTGTAGCTTCTCCTGGTTGTCCTTTTGCTTCAGCAATATAATGGCCTTTTGGTAATTTAGGATCTTGAGTTAATGTTAAAGCTCCAGCAACCGTGTATTTAACTTTTTCGTCAGGTACACCTGGAACCGAAATAGTCATTGGGTTTGGAACACCAATATATATTACATTCATTTTATCAGCAGAAACCGTAGAACTTGGCTTAGCTACGATATACTTTATAGGTCCAAAATTTATAGGCTTTACTACACCATCTGGTCCTTTTACTTTAATGATACCAGAATATGTTTTCTCGCCAACTCCTGAAGCGTTTAAAGTATAGGTACCAACTCCACCTTCCACTTTCAATGGGCTACCATTTACTGAAATTTCAGGATCACTTGTAGAACTCATTGCAGCTAAGAAGATGTCTGCGGTATATTGCTGACCTTCGATAAGATAACTAGAAGGCGCAATAACTTTTGCTGTTAAGGTATCAAACTTGAAATCTGAAGCATTAATCGAAGCTAACAAGTGAGTAATTATCTCCGACTCAGCATTTTTAACATCCGATTTTGTTTTAGTAATTAATGCAACAGTTGCTACAATTGGATTATGGTAAAAATTTGCCATCTCCCATGTCTTCTTACCATCTTCAGCACTTTTAGGATCAGGATCCTTTGTATTGAACATTGCATCAAGTCTCTTTTCAAATTTCGGACGATCACCTGCATCTAGTGCATTTAATATTCCTTTTTTATATGCAACAATCTTTTCTTTAAGTTCAGTTGCCTTATGTCCACGACCATCATTTTTATCACCACACATAATATGTGTTGGAATATCATAATCATCAGTAGCTTTCATTTCATGAAGTGTAACAGATTTTGCCTCTGGTTTAAGCTTATCTGTTTTACGGATAAGTTCATCAGTAAGAGTTGTCAAATATGTTCCCATATCATCCGACAACTTTTTTATCTGTTGAGCTTTTTTGAAAAGTGGCTCAGTTTTTTTAGGATCTACTTCCATTTGTTTTTGGAAAGCAGCATATGCTTGAGCATTTTTACCAGTAAGGTTACTTACAGTTATCTCAAGACTATCGTTAATTGTAATGAAAGCATTGATAATTTCTTTGGAGACGTTTAGTGCCAACAATGCAGTTAACACCAAATACATCATCCCGATCATCTTCTGCCTCGGGGAGAGGTTATTTCCAGCCATTTCGCGTTTCTAGGTTTTGGTTTAGTAAAGTATTATTTAAGAAACGGAATGTTACTTCCCAGAATTAATATTCATAGCAGATAGCATATTGCCATATACCGTGTTAAGTGCACCAAGATTTTTAGCAAGTTTTCCAACTTCATCTTTGTACTTCTTAGTATCTTCAACAGTATTATTAAGGTTAGATAATAACTGACCAATACCATCATAAAACTTAGTGGTTTCTTTCATACGTGAACTTGCTTCTTGTAATTGAAGTTCATAGATCGCATTTAAAGCCGCCATATTTTTACCAGCAGATTTCATTTGATCACCGTAAATTTTAACCTCTTCTTGAGAAGAACTCATGCTATTCATTGCTTGAGCCGCTTTCTCGTAAGAAGCAGATAACGATGATACTTTTTGTGATGCTGCAGTTACATTTTTAGCATATTCATCTGTAGCAACTGCTGCATTTGAAATATTTGCCATTTTAGATGTATTCTCGCTTAATGCTTTTAATCCAGTTCCCAAACTTTGAATCAATTCAGGACCAATTTTAGCATCAGATAATAACTTATCTAATTCTTGTGCAACAGGATCACCTGCTTTTTTAACTTTCTTTTTATCTCCACCATCATGCATTCCTGCTAATTCTGGATATACTAATGACCAATCCACTTCTTCATGTGGTGGCTCAAATGCTGAAAAGAAGAAAATGACAGCCTCTGTCAATAATCCTACTGTTAGCATCAATCCAGCACCTTCCCAGTGTTGAATTTTGAAGAGCGCTCCAACGATTACGATTGCTGCACCGAAACCATAAAGCTTAGCCATGAATTGTTTAAACGCTTTCCCTTGCGTAATTTGAGCTATCCCCATTTTGTTTTTCCCGTTTTTAAAGTGTTTTGGTTAGTTGAATAAGTTTTTTTGTCGAATTGTGTTTTCCCGACTTTTTAAGACCGTAATAATAATAAAAATTTAGAAATCCGACTTGTCACGTCCTAAGAAATCCATTACGCAACGGAATCCAATATAAGACTTACAAGAATCTTGAAATTCATATGTACGTGTTCCTGTTTGAAGGAAATAACCGATATCTTTCCATGATCCTCCACGTATTACTTTACGTTTTAATGTTGAAGGATCATTATCTTTAGCTTCATATTCATAATTAGCATTCAAATCATGAATAAAGTTATATGCTGATTCGTCATAGGCATTGCTGGTCCATTCAGCCACATTTCCTGCCATACAATATAAACCATAATCATTAGGCCAATAAGATGTAGCTTTTACAGTATAAAATCCACCATCATCAATATAATTTCCACGTAATGGTTTAAAGTTAGCTAAGAAACATCCTCTAGAATTTCTAATGTAAGGACCTCCCCAAGGATATGGATTATTTTGTAATCCTCCACGAGAAGCATATTCCCATTCACTTTCTGATGGAAGACGAAAATCTTGAACAATATCTTCTCCATCTTCTTCTAGGTAGCCATTTAACAATCTTGTTCTCCAAACACAAAATGCTTTTGCTTGCTTCCAGTTTACCCCAACTACAGGATAATCATCATACGCTGGATGCCAAAAATAAGCCTTAGTAATTGGGTCATTAAATGAATAGGTGAAATCATGAATCCATGCTAATGTATCTGGGTAAACATTTATGATTTCTTTTTTAATATAAACAGATCTATCTGTTCTTCCTTGCGGACGATTTGCCAAAGAAGCAGAAGCACCATCACGATCTTTACTATAATCTTTTTGAGCAGCAGCTTGCAAATCAAGCCAATAAAATTCAAAATTCAACTTACGTGAATCAATTTCTTTGCGGCGATAGAAGCGCTCACTTTCAGGCAGATACAGTTCTGAAAGAGTTTCAACATTTGCTTCATCATTCCACTTTATACGTTGATCCCAATCTATATGCTCACCATATTCACCTTCATCGATGATATGATCACCTCCAATAAGGCGATGAGCAAGAGAATCTCTTACCCAATAAACAAATTGACGATACTCGTTGTTCGTTATCTCTGTATTGTCCATGTAAAAAGC
>JANPGA010000013.1:0-2360 GCA_031423735.1 Bacteroidota bacterium
ACCAATATCAAAGCAGGAATTAAGATTGTGTAGATATAGAACATCATGATTATTCCTCCTCCTTTTCTGCTGCTTTAGGTTCTATAACCTTTGTATCTCTCTTTGTTTCTGTACCTCCCGTAGCATTAACAACATTAGTAAGCACCTCTTTCCATGATTCCGCCTGCTGTTCTCTTGAATATTGTTCCTTAAATTTTTTAGCGCCCCACATATCAACTTCTGACATACTGGTTATATTAAAGTCAATCTTTCCATCTCCTTTGTCCGACAATTTAAATTTGATAACCCCTTTCTCTATGTGTCCTTCCATTGTTGCAAAAGATGCATACATTGACTTACCGTCTTTTGCTTCTTCTATTGCTACACCTATAACATAACCGCTAGCAAAAGGAGCATCAATATCAATTTTAATATAACTGCCAACTTTGAACTGTGAGGGCTTTCCTTCAGCATCAACAGGAGAATTGAATTTTGCTTTAGAATTTGAAAGAAGTTTTTCAGGTGACTTTTTAAAATCAGATGAAAGGCTAGCAAATGTCTTTCTGGAATCTTGAATGGAAGTACTATACTGCTGTATTTGTGCTGTTTCTTTATTTGGCAACTTCATGAATAACTCTCCAGGCTTCTTGTTGCTTGCATTAATATTCTCCCATTCTTTCCCTTCTAAATCTTTCCCGTCTATCGGTCTATTTTCAGCAAAAGCATAAGGAGAGTTCCAAGGATATTCCATTTCTAATGGGTCGGTTGAGAGGAAGCGTCCTAACCTTGGGTCATATATTCTAAATAAAAAGTCATAGCTATTTCCACTACCTTTAATTTCATCATCCTTCTCCTTCCCATTAAAGGAGTAGAGGTAGCACATAGGTACGCCATCATAAAAACTGGTTTGGAATATGGTAAAAGGGTTTTTCACCGGATTTATTCTTGTTGCATTTTATTGTAAATATAGGAAAATGGTGATTAATTATTTTCTGGAAATCATTACAAGATTGCAAAAAGGTATCTGTGTTATATTATTCTTCCACGCTTTCCTTAGTTGCAATCTAAGGAAAGCGTGGGATTATTCTTTAATTATTTTACCATAATAAACAAGGTTTAACTTACAATATATCGAGTTCTCATTTTTTCTTTTGCTAATAAGTATCTTAGGCTTTAAAGATCTTTTTTCTTCGTCTGACCATTTACTTGAACCAATAGTAATAAGGTCATTTTTATTTATTGTGCCTTTATAATTTTTATCAACAACTCCAATTGTGTCGTTATTCGCAGTTATTCCAATTACAAAATTCGGAAAAGTCACAATATCAAAATGTGACATAGGCAAATAATATATTGCTTTAATCTGTAAATTATTTTCCAAATCTTTATATGTCCACTTATTTTGGCATTGATCAATTCGCTCAAATTCAGAATTATAAAACTGTTGTGTTTGACATCCAAGAGTCAATATAATCAACAAAAAAACAATAGAAATAATTAAAGTCTTCATTATTTATGACGATTATTGATTGAAAACTCATCAAGGTTTTTATATGGATGGTAGGATTTACCAGTAATATAATCGTAGCTTTCTATACTTTTAATAAATTTATTAGTTATATCATAACTTTTTTCTATTCGAAAACCGGCTGATGTATTAATTCTTTTTACAGAGTTCGGATCATAAAAAAATTGTCTTATATATGCATTCTTTTCATCATTCACATCTCCCCAATTCGCTGTGCCAGTACCAGGAGTATATTCTAATTCTCCTGTTAAATGTTGGTATCCATGTGTCAATTCATGTATGGCACTTGCATTGCTTCCATATTGCATTACAATAGTTCCATTTTTATCCATAAAAGTGCGTTGTTCGCTACTTCCTGGGTTTCTATCAAAAGTAAACTCTTGAAAAGTATTTTCAGAACCTATCACTTGAAGCTCTGATTGAGCTTTACTTAATTCAGTAATTCCAGCTCTAGAATCAACAGCTTTTTCTCTTAAAGCAGTCGCAGATTTATCTTTACCTTTAGAAAAAAGCTTATCAGCTCTTTTGTCGTATTTAGATGCATCTTTTGATAATTCTGATTTTCTTACTTCTAGACTTTTATCTAATTTGCTTGCTTGAGCTTTATCAGATTCAGTCTTCCATTTATCACCTAACACGTCACTGCGCCATATAGGATTGTCGCTAAACGCAGAATATATGCTTTCCCAAACATTCGGCTTCGGATCCAAATTCCATCTCCTACCTAACCTCGTATCATACTCCCAATACATTGCCGTATTTATATTTCCTGCACCAGCAATCTCATCATCCTTCTCCTGCCCATTAAAGGAGTAGAGGTAGTACATAGATACACCATCATAAAAATTGGTTT
>JANPGA010000014.1:0-17680 GCA_031423735.1 Bacteroidota bacterium
TGATTTTTTAAAAGCGATGGTTGTTTACTTAATAAACTTTTATAATCCAAATATACTCCTTCTTCAAATTTTAAAGATTTGCTGTTTGAGCTTGAAGATTGTGCTAAACAATTTAGGATATTTAAAATAATTAGTATAAAATAAATTGATATTGATTTTACTAAATTCTTATACTTGATTTTATTTTTCATTAATGCCTTCTAAAGTTTATTTAATAGTTGTTCAGCTTTTATTTTATAGGTTCCATTTAGCTGTATTAATTTTTGTAAGGATTCCTTTGCTTGTTTGTCGTTTTTTAAATTAATATAGGTTAACGACTCATACCAAAGAGTAGCCTCTTGTAATTCTGGTTTTGCAAATTGTGAATAAGATTTTAATCTTACTAGTGCTTCATTTGGTTTATTAATTGACAAATAAGAAATTCCCGAATAGAATAACGCCTCTTTCGGTTCTGATATTAATTCAAAAATTTTTATTGCAATTTCAAAGTTTCCTGCTTTATAAGCATCTAATCCATTCTGAAATGATGGCAAAATAGAAATTTCAGAAGCCTTTACAATGGGCTCAGAATTATCTTTGGACATCTTTTTTGATGATACTTCTTTAGTTCCCTGAACCTCCTTTGCCGAACTTATTTCGTCACTCGCCATTGAATATTGTGAAGTTGGCTCATTCTCGATTGTTTTAGCGGTTCTCGTTTCAGTAGTTGCAATTTTCTTATTTGAATTTTCTTTAACAGATGTAATTTCTGCTTCTGGAATTGTATTCAAAGATTTCGATTCACTTTCTGGAACGGTATTTTCCGTATTTTTTTTGTGCTCTTGAACTTCAGTTTTTAACTGAATTGCCTTCTCATTTATTGAATTACCTAAATCAGATTGAATTTCTGGATTTGTTACTTGTTCGGTAATTGGATATGGTTTAAATTCTTGTGTAAACAGTTTTTCCGAATTATTTTTGGGTAAGAAAAACCACAATGTTAATCCACTTAAAATTAATAATGCAAAAGCCGCTGCCATTTGCCAAGGAAACATTACTTTAATTTTAGACTGATCATTATCTTGCTCCGTAAATTCATTTAATTTATTTGTAAGTATTTTCAAATCAGTTTTAAATTTTATTGAATCATTTTGTATTTTTAATCCTTCTAATGCATCACTACAAAATTCGCATTCAAGCAAATGTTTTTCTATTTCATGTTGCTTTGATTGAGGTAAATTATTTTCAAGTAATGCATGAAGTTCATTTACGCTTAGGCATTCTCTTTCATTAAAGATACTATTCATTTTATCACTCATATTGATCCATCAGGTTTTTAAGGTTGCGTTTGCCATTTTGTAAATAACTCTTCACCTGGTTCATGTTAAATCCTGTTTGTTCGGCTACTTCAACATAGGATAATTGCTTTAAATAGAATAATTCAATACAAATTCGTTGTGATGAATCAAGTTTCTCAATTGATTTTTCTAAATTATTCAATGATTGCTCTTTTAAAATGGAAGGTTCCGAATTTTCTCCCGCGGGATGCGCATATTCATTACTTTCCACAAAATGATAATCTTGTCCACTTATTAGTTTTGGCTTTTTGCGTAATTCCATTAAACAATGGTTCTTACTAACTATATGTAACCATCCTTTAAAATTTTGAATTTTGTGTTTGTTTAAATCAGTTATCAATTTCTCAAAAATGTTCATTACAGCATCTTTACTTTCATCTTCATTTTTAAAATATTTCATGCATACTCCATATACTAAATGAAGGTACCTTTGAAAAAGTACTCCAATGTAGGATTTGTCTTGTGATGATTGATAGGCCTCTATCAATTCAAGATCCGCTAATTGCTGTATGTTTTGAAGTTTAGTCACTTTTTGGTAGGCTCAAAGATATTCAGCTTAATTTATATTTGGCTTCTTAAACCTAAATCGTTTTATCCCAGCATTAAAAGAAGCCTTATTTCTATTGGGATGATCGAATATCGTGGCTTTAATTTCTTGATCTAATTCAGGAAATTTTTTATGAAGTTGATAAAGCAAAGCTAATGAGTTAGCGTGCACTGCAATTGCTCTTTTATTCTCCAAAAGCACTCTGAAACAATAATGAGTTAATCTTCCTTCTAGCTTTGTAGGAAATCCATTATCGATAAATATTCCTGATAAATTTCTCAAAACCGAATCATTGTCGCTTCTTTCAAGAATATTCATGAATTTTGTTGTGAAATTATTTGCAAGTTCATTATTTTGAGCAGACCAGTTTCTCAAAACCCATGTCACTCTGGCTGCTTGACTTGCATCTACCTTATCAACTAAACTTATTAAGAACAAATAGATTTTTTCATTTTCCTTAAATTTCCTTACTAAAGAATTATTCTCTGACTTTGAATGACTGGTTTTCAACCAATCTAACAAATATTCTTTATTAAAATCCCTCATTTTAACAATTACTTTTAACAAGTAATAATTTGTTTAAACTTATTGTTTGAACTATTCTTACATTTACTTCGTTAAACATAATAAAAAGAATAACCCATTTGAAAGAAATTATAATTCATATAGAGTTTACTAATCCAGTTGAGTTTTTTGGTGTAAACGATGCAAATTTAGAGGTAATCAGACGTAAATACCCAACTTTAAAGATTATTTCCCGTGGACAGGAGCTAAAATTGATTGGAGAAGAATCAGCAATTACTTTGCTCAATGAAAAAATTTTAAATATAATTTCCCATTTTAAAAAAACAAATCTTTTAACTCCTACAGAAGTTGAATTTTTATTGAACGGGAAAGAGTCTAATAGTGAAACTATTAATTCAAGCTCGACTAGCGATAATAGCGATGTTCTGGTTTTCGCCCATAACGGATTAGTAGTTAGGGCTCGTACTGCCAACCAACGAAAATTGGTGGAAGCAAGTGAAAAAAATGATATTGTATTTGCGATCGGGCCAGCAGGTACTGGTAAAACTTATACGGCTGTTGCGCTCGCTGTTCGTGCCTTGAAAAATCGTGAAATACGTAAAATCATCCTTACACGACCAGCTGTAGAAGCAGGTGAGAATTTGGGCTTCCTTCCAGGTGATTTAAAAGAGAAAATTGACCCTTATTTACGTCCATTATATGATGCACTTTTTGATATGGTTCCCGGTGAAAAGCTAAGAACACTTATTGAAACTGGTGTAATTGAGGTAGCTCCGTTAGCATTTATGCGAGGACGAACTCTAGATAATGCCTATGTGATTTTAGATGAAGCTCAAAATGCTACTGAAAATCAACTTAAAATGTTTTTAACTCGTATGGGGCCCTCCGCTAAATTCATCGTTACGGGCGACGCAACTCAGATAGATCTTCCTAGAAATCAACCTTCTGGTCTGGTTCAAGCCACTCGATTGTTAAAAAATATTGAAGGAATTAGTTTTGTTTATCTCGATGCATCTGATGTAGTTCGTCATCGACTAGTTCGTGATATTATATATGCATACGATGATTCTCATGGTAAACTACCAATTGACGCTAAAGGAAAATCTTAAACTTTAAAGGATTATTTATTTCTTAGTGGTTTATAAGTCATTGGTCTATTTTTGGGAGTTACTCATCATAAGGCTTATTTTTGTAATCTAAATCTAACGGAAATGCCTGAACTTATAAGTGATCCAAATTGTATTACCAAAAGTAATTTTAGCTTTCCAGGTTTAACAACGGTTTACCATGGTAAGGTTAGAGATGTTTATGTAATCGATAATAAGTTAATGGTAATTGTGGTGAGCGATAGGGTGTCAGCTTTCGATTTTGTGATGCCTCGTGCAATCCCTTTTAAAGGGCAAGTTCTTAATCAACTAGCCGCTTATTTTTTAAATGCAACCAAAGATATATGTCCTAATTGGGTTATTGAGGTTGCTGATCCAAATGCTACCGTTGGAATTCTTTGTAAACCTTATAAGGTGGAGATGGTTATTCGTGGATATTTAACCGGCCATGCTTGGAGAGAATATTCATTAGGCAAAAGAGTTATTTGTGGTGTTTCAATGCCTGATGGAATGGTCGAAAATGAGCAATTCCCTGAACCAATTATTACTCCAACAACAAAAAGTAGCCATGGTCACGATGAAGATATTTCTAGAGAAGAAATAATTTCACAAGGAATTGTTTCAAAAGATGAATATGAGCAATTAGAAAACTATACTAAAGCTTTGTATGCAAAAGGTTCACAAATGGCCGCAAGTAAGGGTTTGATTTTAGTAGATACTAAGTATGAATTTGGTAGTGCAAATGGTAAAATCTTTGTCATTGATGAGATTCATACTCCAGATTCATCTCGTTATTTTTATTCGGATACCTACCTCGAATTGAAAAATAAAGGCTTGCCTCAACGCCAACTTTCAAAAGAGTTCTTGCGCCAATGGTTAATAAAGAACGATTTTCAAGGTTTGGAGGGGCAATCTATTCCTGAGTTTAACGATGATTTTGTAAAGGAAGTTAGTGATCGTTACATAGAACTATATGAAAAAATAACTGGAATGCCTTTTTTAAGGGTTAATTCTGAAAACGCATTAGACCGTATCTTTCAGAATGTAAATGAAGCACTTCTGCCTTTGAGAACGGGGATCTAATTTTAAAACTCAAATTAGAATCTTCATATTTGTGGATGTATTTTTAAAGAATTTTTATTTGAAATTTTATAATTATTTCCATGTTATCATTTTGTTAATAAAATTCAATTGTAAATTGTTAAGTTGGTTTTTATAATTATTATATTTATTTTTTAATCTATATAATTTTAAATAATATTCTAGGAGGATTTATAATATGGAAATTTTAAAAACTGGGATAAGCAATAATCCATCATCAACTTTGATAAAGTCAAGATTGTTTCAGCAAATTGGAACTTGGATATTAGATGTTACAACACTCAAATTAACTATAGATGACGACATTATTGAAATGTTGAAATTTATTGGATTTGATACTATTTCATCTGAGGATACTTTATTGGAATTCTCTGAAAAATATATTCATCCTAAAGATATTGAATTCGTGCAAAGTCGGTATCAAGAAGCTCTAAAAAATAGGGATGTAATTAATTATACAGATCGATTTGAATATATTGTGGTAGGTCCTGATAAAAGTGAATATACCATTTTAGTGAAAGCTTTAATTCTTCAACCTGGTATTGTAACTGGAAGTGCTCAAAACATTACGGATGTAAAAACTGTTGAATCAAGATTTCGAAATAAAGAAATTGGCTTTCGTTCAGTATTGAATAGTAGTGCAGATTATGTTTTTACAGTTACACAAGAGGGTAAATTTATTCTTTGGAATGATGCCTATGAATTTGCCATAAAAAAATATTTCAATAAATCTCTTGAAGTTGGAATGATGGCATCCGATATTTTGCCCGAAGAACGACAGCCGGAATGGCTTAGTGTTTTGGACGCTGCCAATAAAGGTATTGAAACTTCTCTCGAATTATACTTGGACCTTGGAAAGAGATATTATTATAACGTTGTCGCCAACCCAATAAAGGGTATTGATGAAACAATTCAAAGTATTTCATTTTGGGTTCAAGATATTACTGAAAAGAAATTAATTATTGATATAGATCGTTTAGAAAGTAAAGTGCTAGGTTTCGCAATGCAAAATCCATCAATCGACAATATATTTTATTTGTTATTAAGTGGTATTGAAAATTTGGTGCCAACTTTAAAAACATATATCACAACTCTTAATTCAAACAATACAGAATTAAACTGGAAATGTACACCACGTATTCCATTTTCTTATTTACAAGCTATACCATCTATTCCTATTGGCCCCAATGTTGGTAGTTGCGGTGCTGCAGCTTATAACCATAAACCTGCATATACTAAAGATATTGCTACTTCAGATGCTTGGAAACCTTTCAGAGACATTTCATTGTTAAATGGATTTAGAGCTTGCTTTTCTTTCCCTATAATTAATCCTCAAGGTGTTTTAATCGGCACTTTAGGAAGCTATTTAAATGAATCACGCGACCTTACAACAATTGAATTAGAACTTCTTGAAAGAGGAGTTAAATTAACTGGATTGCTTTTGGATAGGCAAATTGCAAAGGAAAATGCAACAAAAAAGGCAAATCAACTTGCCGAATTAAGTAAATTTATTCCAGGTGTAATTTATGAATCCAAAGCGTTTCCATCTGGTGATAGAAAGTTTACTTACGTAAGTGAAAGGTCATTCGAGTTTCTTGGGTTTAGTTCAGATGACTTTACAAAAAATTATGACCTTATTTGGAAATGTATTCATCCTGATGACATTGATATAGTAAAGAATTCTCTTATTTTAAGTTTTAAGTTACTTACTCCTTGGAATTGTGAATTTAGAGCAATTAATTTCGTAAATAAAAAAGAAAAATGGCTTAATTTAACAGCCGAACATTTCAAAAATGATGATGGAACTTTTACTTCGTATGGAGCTATTTTCGATATTCAAAACCAGAAGGAATCTGAATTAGTTTTACAAAAAAGTAAAGATGAACTTTCTGCATTAATTTCATCGATTGATGATATCGTTTTTGAAATGTGTGAAGGAGGGAAATTTAAAAATGTATGGACTAACGACGAAAATCGCTTAGCATTTCCTAAAGAAAAGTTTATCGGAAAAAAAATTGAAGAACTCTTCGATAATGAAAAAAGCAGTCTTTATCACGAAACTGTTAAATTGGTTTTAGAAACAGGGAAACCTCAAAGTTTTGAGTATTCAATGGTAGTTGAAAATACCAAATACTTTTATAACGCAACTGTTGGAAGAATAAAAAGCATTAATGAAGTAAATAATAGATTTTATGTTTCAATTAAAGACATTACTGAGTTAAAAGTTGCAGAGAAGGATTCTTTGGATATGCACCGAATATTGAATGAAGCAGGAAAATTGGCGAAACTTGGTGCTTTCGAATTTAATACTCAAACAAATGAAGTAATGTGGTCTGGCGAGCTTTATTCTATATTTGAACTTTCTAATTCTATTAAAGGAGTTCATTTATACGATGAGTATTTTAATGCGGTTCATCCAGATGATTTAGCTAATTTGAGAAATCTAGTTGAAAGAGCTATTATTAACGGTGAAAATTATGAAATAGAGCACCGAATAGTTATGCCCAATGGTAATGTAAAATATATTTCTGGACGTGGTAATGTTGTTCAAGACTCAATAGGTAAGGTTATATCAATTTTTGGAGTTGCTCAGGATATTACAGAACTTAAATCTTCACAGTTAGTGATTCATGAAGCTAATGAAAAGTATCATTCATTATTTTTGAATAGTGGAGAAGCAATTTTGCTTACAAGTCAAGATGGAACTATTTATTCTGCAAACCCAGAAGCTTGTAAAATGTTTGGAAGAACGGAATTTGAATTATGTGAAAATGGCAGAAATGGGATTGTTAATATTGAAAACCCTGACATAAAAAATGCTATTAACGAGCGGAAAAAGACAGGATTTTTTAAAGGTGAGTTACCATTTATTCGTAAAGATGGTTCTGAGTTTATTGGAGAAATTTCTACTAGTGTTTTTTATAATTCAAATGGAGAAGAACGAACAAGTATGATCATTAGAGATATTACTTTACGTAAAGAATCTGAAAAAATAATTAATGATGGTATAAAAGAGAAAGAAGTATTATTAGCTGAAATTCACCATAGAGTTAAAAATAACCTTTCAATTGTTTCGAGCCTCCTTCAATTACAACAGTTTTATACAAAAGACGAATCAATCCGTATGATGGTAAAAGAAAGCCAAAATAGATTGAAAAGTATGGCTCTTGTTCATGAGAAGTTATATCAAAATGAAGATTTATCAAAAATTAATTTTAAAAATTATATTCAAGATTTAGCAGAATATATCCATACTTCATATTCCGATCCATCAACAAATGTAAAAATTAATACAAATGCTCAAAATCAAAATTTTGATATAGCAACAGCTGTTCCTTGTGGTTTAATTTTAAATGAATTGTTAACCAATGTTTACAAGTATGCATTTGTAGATAGAAATGAAGGAACAATCGACATTCATTTTAATAAAAGCG
Organism: Bacteroidota bacterium; assembly: GCA_031423735.1. GTDB lineage: Bacteria > Bacteroidota > Bacteroidia > AKYH767-A > OLB10 > JANXSD01. The sequence continues at coordinate 8,051 of JANPGA010000014.1, forward strand.
GAAAATATTTTATGATACAGGTGAGTGATAATGGAGTTGGATTGCAGAAGCCAATTAATTTTGATCAGCCTACTACAATGGGATATACATTATTAAAATCGTTAACAACGCAACTTAAAGGAACTTTAGAAGTAAAAAACAATACTACAGGTGGATTATCTGTCATAGTTACTTTTCCTGATACTAGTTCAATATGATAAAAAAGGTAATTATTGTAGAAGATGAATTGATTATTCAACTTGTAAATAAACAAGTTATTGAAGAGGCGGGGTATGAGGTGTGTGCCGCAGTAACTAATGGTGAAGATGCAATAATGGCTGTTAGGAAGTTTAACCCAGATTTAATTTTAATGGATATTAAACTCGAAGGAGAAATGGATGGTATTGATGCGATGCAACAAATTAGACTTTTCTCAAAGGTCCCAGTTATTTATATTACTGGAAATTCAGATTCTTACCATCTGAAAAGGGCCAAAGAAACAGGAATGAATGATTTTTTAATAAAACCTGTTGAATTTGAAGTAATGTTAAAGGCTATAAATAAAGTTTTCGCTTAACTTACTGCTTCAACACTTTTCAATTCAGGAATTGCCTTTAATAAAGATTGTTCAATTCCGGCTTTAAGAGTCATTGTACTCATCGAACAAGATCTACAGGCACCTTCTAATCGAACTTTAACAATCATTTCATCTGTAAGTTCAACAAAGCTAACGTTTCCCATATCCGCTTCTAAATAAGGACGCAATTGAGAAAGAGTATCTTCTATTCGTACAATTAATTGTTCTTGTGTATTCATTTATTAATAACCAATACTCTCTAATGGTTGAGTTGGATTTTGTTTAGCATTTCTAATTGCAACTTGTTGAGCAACATTTCCAGCAACTGATAAAAATGGCATCGCAGCAGGATTTTCCATTTCCATAACTGCTGGTATCCCTTGATCACCACCTTCGCAAATACTTTGTATTAAGGGGATCTCTCCTAAAAATGGAACATTTAATTCTTCTGCAAGTTTTCTGCATCCACCTTTCCCAAAGAGATAATATTTATTATTTGGTAATTCAGCAGGTGTGAAATAAGCCATGTTTTCAATCAACCCAAGAATTGGAACTTTTACCGAATCTAATTGAAACATCGCAATACCTTTTTGTGCATCTGCTAAAGCAACCTGTTGCGGTGTGGAAACAATAACAGCTCCTGTAACAGGAACCATCGAAACTAAAGTTAAATGAATATCACTTGTTCCAGGAGGTAAATCAATAAACATATAATCTAACTCACCCCAATCTGCATCCGTAAATAACTGGCGAAGTGCTTTTGATGCCATAGGACCTCTCCAAACTATAGCTTGAGCAGGATCAGTAAGGAAGCCAATTGAAAGTAATTTAACGCCATATTTTTCTACTGGAAGCATATATTGTTTCCCTTCACGTTCAGTAATAAATAACCGTTCATGCTCTACTCCAAACATAATAGGCTGGGAGGGACCATAAATATCAGCATCAATCAAACCAACTTTAGCACCAGTTTGTGCCATTGCAATTGCAAGATTAGCCGCAACTGTTGATTTTCCAACACCACCTTTTCCCGATGCTACCGCAATAATATTTTTAACTCCAGGAAGAACCTCAGATGGGTTGTTTCTATGAGTAGTAACATTTGCTGTCATATTTACTGTAACTTCTGCTTCAGCATCTACAAAATGAATAATTGCATTTCTACAAGCATTTGCAATTAACTCCTTTAAAGGACAAGCAGGCGTAGTTAAAACAACAGTAAAACTTATTTGTTTACCATTTACTTCAATATCCTTAATCATGTTTAAAGTTACAAGATCCTTTTTTAGGTCGGGCTCTTGAACATTACTTAAGGCTTCTAAAACTTGCTCTTTGGTAATCATTTTAATCTTTAATTCTTTTAATTTTTATTGAAATACTTAGTACTACAAAGGTATGAAAGGAAATCAAGCATTGAACATTTAATGACAATAGAAAACAATAAAAAATCCGAAAGGTTGGTCTTTCGGATTTCTATATAATTTAACTAAATTATTAGATCTTTTTGCCAATAACCATTGGAGAAGCCCATCGTACTAAAGCAAACCCACCAAATAATACCAAATTAAAAAACAAATCACCCATTAAGGTACCTTTAAAGAATGGAATAGCAAGAATAAAACAATCCGTTAAGCCTGCAACTGTATAAGGATAATATCCTGCAGCCCAAGTTCCGAAATTAGTTATCAAAAAGAAGAGAATCGATCCAATAAGCGATGCAACCATAATTGTTTGACGTTGCTCTCTACCTCTTAAAAGAAACCCTAATGAAGTAATTAGAGCAATACTTCCATACACCCAAAACATTTGATCGTGAAATCCGCTACCATTAATTAATTGTAGTAGAATATCGCTTAAAAACATAGCAGAAATCGGAATTAACATAGCCAATTTCTTGTTGTTAATATACGTTCCAGCAAATAATCCCATCGCAGCAATTGGAGTGAAGTTGAATGGGTGAGGAATTAATCTACTAACAGCTCCTAAAAGGATAAATCCAATTACAACTTTTAAACGAGTATCAATACTTGTATTTTGATCTTTTATTTCACTTGGCATAATATGTAATTTTATTTAAGAACTATTGAACAATAAATTTTAACACATAACTATGTAAATCGTTTTGCATAGTAACAAAATATATTCCTGGAGAAAGATTCTCTGTATTTATTACCGAGCGATTTTTTTGTGGGATAGCTTTACTTCCTTCTGATAGCACTTTCCCTTGTAAATTTATTAGATTCACATTATAAGTGCCAGGAGTGAAATCTTTAACTTGAAGTAGATCACCTTGCTTAATTGGATTTGGATATAAAACAGCATTCGCAGATAAACCAGAGTTTTCTATGATGTTTGATGAACTTTGAACTTTGAAATTATCGAAGTCATAAAAATTATCAAATAGCGTAGTTGCTGAACTTCTCGTTACTTTTATAATTACTTTGATATTACTTCCAGCAAAAGCACCAAGTCCAATTTGTTTGGTTGCAAATGATGTTGTTGAGACGTGATTTGATTGATCAATGGTTAATATGGTAGTAGTTATAGAACCATTCAAAACTTTTATTTCAATTTTATCTGTTGCAGTAAATGTAAATGCTGATGAAGGATAGAGTGATACTAATACTGCTCTGTAATCAAAACTTAATGAACTTGCCGCTGTAATAGGGCCAATTAATGGACTCGTTACCGAATCAGTTGGTTGAAAAGTTGATAATTGCTTAGTCATTCCCTGACTTGCATTTCCATGATTAGGATATATCTGAAAGCCCGCTACAGAACTTAACCATCCACCCGAAGGACTTGTAAATGGTGACATTGAATTGAAATCTTCAACAAGAGGATAAACTTGACCATTCACAGATGTGAAGCCAAGTAATAAATAAAAACCAAGTATAATTTTTTTCATTTTTATAATTTTTGGAAGCGTAAAGATACAAAAGACTTGATTAGTTTCCTTGCCAAATTTTCCACGCTTCTTCTGCTTGTCGCACCAACATTGAATAACCATTTATAGTTTGTGCTCCTTTAGCTGAACCCTTTTTAAGAAATTGACTTTCAGAAGGATTATAAACTAAATCAAATAATAAGTGAAATTTATCAATTCCTTGGTAAGGAATATCTGGAAAGCCATCTATGTTTGGAAACATACCTAAAGGGGTTGTATTGATGATTAAGGCAGCATTCCTAACATCAAGGGCGGTTAGTTGATCATAATGAATATGCTCAGATAATACTGGATTTCTTGTTGCAATTCTATATTCTATATTTAACTCATTAAGTACATAGGCCACTGCTTTCGCAGATCCCCCGTTACCTAAAATTAAAGCTTGGGTATGGTATGGTTTTAAAAAGGGCTTTATTGATTCTTTAAAGCCAATATAATCGGTATTGTAACCTTTAAGTTGGTTGTTTTTAGCACGAATAACTGTATTTGCAGCCCCAATTTTTTCAGCAGCCTCATTAATTGAATCTAAATAGGAAATGATTTTACTTTTAAACGGAATGGTAACATTAAACCCAACAAGTTTTTCATTTTCTATAGTGGATTTTAATAAATCAAGTGATTCAATTTCACAATTGATATACGAACAATCTGATAACCCTTCTCTTTCAAATTTTGCAGTGAAATATGCTTTAGAAAAAGAATGTGTTAAAGGAAACCCAATTAATCCGTAAACAGCCATTACGACTTTTGAAATCGTTGTTTTAATATTCCGATAATCATAGGTAAAATAGAAATTACAACAATTAAAATTACAACTAATTCAAAGTGTTTTTTCACCCATTCAATCTGGCCAAATAAATATCCAGAAATCGACATTGAACTAATCCATAAAATTCCACCAGCAATATCATAGGGTAAAAATCGTGATTTATAGTTCATTTTACCTAAGCCAGCAACGAAAGGAGTAAAAGTTCTTACAATAGGAACAAACCTTGCCATAATGATTGCTTTGGTTCCATGTTTTTCAAAAAACTCTTGTGTTTTATCGATGTAATCTTGCTTAACGATTCGTTTGCCACCAATTTTAATATTAGTAGCTCGTAATCCAATAAATCGTCCAATGGCGTAATTGCAATTATCTCCTGCTATTGCAGCTACCGATAAAATAATTATTAGATACGTTAAATTTAATCCTGTTGATTCGTTAGCACATAAAGCGCCAGCAGCAAATAACAAGGAATCACCAGGCAAAAATGGCATTACAACCAAGCCTGTTTCAATAAAAATTATAAGAAACAATATTCCATAAACGGCTGTTCCATATTCCTGAACCATGGAAGAAAGATGTTCATTGATATGTAAAATAAAATCTAATAATTGGCTTAGCATAAATTAATAAGTAGGTACTGTTGGATCAATTTCTTTAGCCCATCCTATTATACCACCCTTAAGGTTATATAAGTTTGTAAAGCCAAAACGTTTTTCAAGTTCATTGATTGCGGCAGCACTTCTCGAACCGCTTCTACAATGAATAATCACAGGCTTGTCTTTACTGATTTTTTCAACATCTTCAACAATGCTTCCTAAAGGAATCAATTCGCCATTTATATTACAAGTATCGTATTCATGTTCTTCGCGAACATCAATCAATTGAAAATCGACGTGTTCATCCATCATTTGTTTTAATTCCTGAACAGTTTTTTCTTTTATCATGCTTTTACAGTGCTATTTTTATCTTGAATTGAAATATTATTTGTTTCTGGATTATGCAAAGTTTTATCTAAATATTGAAAAAAAGTATCGCTTCGTAATCCAATCCTCAATGTTTCGAGTGCAATAACATCACTAGTTGAAATATTTCCTAAATTAACATTAGCACCAAAATATTTAATGAAATACGCTTGCTGTGATTTTTGTGGTGTTTCCCATATAATTTTATCTGCAGGAATTTTAGCAACTATTTTATTGATCAAAACAACGTGAGCTTTTCCATTCGGACGATAAATTCCTACAGTTCCACTTTCACGAGCTTCAGCAATAACCTTCCACACACCTGCGTCAAGTTCTGCTTGCATCATTTCAATCCATTTATTAGGACGAATTAAAATTCCTTCTTCCTTAGAACCAACTTCGCTAATTACAGTTACGCGCTTACTTAATCGATGAATATAATGACATTTTTCTTGATGAGGCATTGTTATAGAACCATCTGAAACTTCGCAGTATTCCATCTTATAACGATCCATCAATCTAAGATAATCATCAAATTGTCCTCGAATAATAAATGCTTCAAGAAGAGTTCCTCCAAAATAAACAGGAATTTTACATTCTTTATAAAAAGCAAGTTTTCGATCTAAATTCGGAGTAACAACGGATGTTCCAAAACCAAGTTTAACGATATCAATAAATACTCCAGAACCTTCAACCATATTCTCACATTCGCGAATACTCAAACCCTTATCCATAACCATTGTTAAACCTGATTCACGAGGCTTACTAGTACGATTTGGAAGATGTGTTAATTCGAAATTTCTCATTCTTTTGTTCTTTTTTGTCCAATCATTGTTTGTATTCTTGGATCTGTTTCCAGTCCTGGAATTATATCGAACATGATTCCATAAGTTGTTGGATCTTTTTCCAACGCTATTTGTAATTGCTGGTAGGCTTCTTGTTGATATCCTGCGGCATATAAATAGCAAACATGACGATAATACAATTCAGCAGTGTTTGGATGATAAAGTAATGCAGTATTCATTAATTCAACAGCATCCATTGGCTTATTAATCTCAATTAAAAGATCTGCGTAAGCCATCCATCCATCAGCATTGTCAGGATCAAAATCGATAACTTTACGATAACATTCTTCTGCCTCAGTAAAATTGTTCAATCGATATTCACAGTCGCCCATCGCTAACCAATAATCACCATGCTGATTGTCTATTTCAAGTGCTTTTTTGATATAATGAATGGCTTCATACCATCGCTCTTCTTCTTCTAATGTAACTCCAATGCCGTACCATGCTTGTCCCATTTCAGGAGCTAACTTTACTGCCTTTTTGTAATAGGTACGCGCTTCTTCAAATTGTTGTAATTGCTCATGGCATTCTCCAAGATTGTAATAGGTGAATGCATCGGGTTGGCAATATTCAAATGCCATTTTATAGCGATCAATTGCATCCTGAAACCTTTCTAACATGGATAAAGATTGAGCCATATCAAGATGAGCAGGAGCAAAATCTTCTTTAATCAATAAACAATAATCATAGGACTTTAATGCCTGTTCAAAATCTCCTTGTTTAGCAAAAATATCCCCGAGGTAATACCAAAGCATGTATGAATAGGGTTCTTCATCAATAAGTTTCTTAAAAAACGAAACACCATCCGTTAACCTACGACTAAATTCAAGACTTGTTAAAATCTCCTCCATAGCCACCTCATTGGATGGGTTTTCAGTAAGCGAAAGCATATAATAATCAACTGCTTTATTATAATCCGCCATATTTTGATACGTGATGGCTAAACTTAAATAAATATCATCTTTTTGCTCATCCGCTAATTCTAATGCTTTTTTAAAACTGGCAATAGCTCTAGGGAATTGTTCTAAAGCATTGTAGATATTTCCTCTAATAATATGAACTTCAACATCAAAAGGGTTTACATGTTCTACCTTTTCTAAAAGTGTAAGTGCTTCTTCTTCACGACCTAACATCGCAAATAAATGGGCTTCCTTTAAGTTAAAACTAACCGATTGTGGATGCAATGAATGGGCGTAACGAGCAACATCGAGAGCTTGATCAAATTGCAAAGTGTCAATAAAATGATCAATAATTTTTAGAAGTGCATCAACATCAAAGAAATAACGCTCCTTTCGACGCATCATTTCTTCATATCGTTTTACTGAACTGCTCAGCAAATCATTCTGTTCTTCTCCGTTGTTTAAATCTTCCTCTTCTTCCTCCATACAGGCTTTTTAGGTCAGTACAAAGGTACGGCTTTTCATGAAGACCAACTAAATTTATGAACTCAGTTTTTTATTATTAACGATTTGTCGATTATTGACCTTACTTTCGTGACCTTGATCTGTTTTTATTTTCAGTTCTAAATTTGTTTCAAATAATTCATGACTTCAATTTATAATCAACGAACAGCTATTATTGTTGGAGCAACCGGTTTAGTTGGGAATGCTTTGTTAATAATGTTACTTAGTGATATTTCGATTAAAAAAGTCATTGTTTTTTCAAGAAGACCTCTTGATTTGAAGGATGCTAAGTTGGAGGTTGTTGAGACTGATTTTGATAATTATAAGCCTTTAGCTAAATATTTTCAAGAGGCAGATGTGTTGTTTTGCTGTATTGGTACAACTATAAAAGTAGCTGGATCAAAGGAAGCCTTTCGAAAAGTCGACTTTGAAATTCCAGTTAAACTTGCTGAATTATCTTCTAAAAATGGGATTAAATCATTTATTGTAATTTCATCTTTAGGTGCAGATTTCGATTCACGAAATTTTTACTTAAAAACTAAAGGTGAAATGGAACAAGAGGTTGCTAAGTTTAAGTTTGTAAAGTTAGCCTTTGTTCGACCATCCATGCTATTAGGACCACGAAAGGAATTCAGATTAGGAGAGAGAATTGGTCAATTTGCAATGACCTTGTTCACTCCACTTTTAGTAGGTATTTTTAAAAAATTCCGACCAATACATGAAACTGTAGTTGCGAAGGCAATGATCCAAATTTCAAATTCAGCAAGTAACCAAAAAATTTATGAGTCGGCTGAATTAGATTGGCTCGGTTAATATTTAATATTGGTAACTATTATTCGTTTTTAAAGTCATAAAATAGCATTTACAGGTGATCACATTTTTATGTGAGATTTTAAATGGATGAAATCTTAACTATACATTTTTCAATTTTTTTCACAAAAACAAACCATTTGTAACTTTTTAAAGAGTTATTGATCTTATCATTAACGATCTGTTTTTGGGTAAATTCTAATTCCATAAACGGCCATGAAAAATAAAGTTGCTAAAAACCAATAACTTAGATAAATATTTAGTACTATGTATTGCATAGTACCATATGTTTAACATATCTTTGCATCATCAAATAATGTAAATCTTAATTACCATGAAAACATCTTCTTCAATTAGCAAAATTTTAATGTTAAGCAGCTTTTTAATTATTGGGCTAGCAACTCAAAGTACAATTATTCAAGCTAAGCCAATTCTTACAGAAATGGTGGTGTACCAAAATTCTTGGATACCTTTTGTTCAACTGAAAGAAGTTAGTATTTCAGCAAAGGATTCGAAAAAGTCTGTTTTATGCGAAATGGAGTTGGTGAACAATAAATTGACTCCTTCTGTAAAGCTTGCAGAAATTACCATTACACCAAATGGAAATTATTTAAGTATTCAACCTACTAATAAATTTAATTCTGACTTAGTGTTAGTTCAAAATAAACGAATCAATGGTAAGTATATGCCTCATATTTGTTTAAATGAAGTCACCATTTCTGGAAATTTTCCAATATCACAAAAGAATTCACTAGCAAATGCAAGTGTTAGTGAAAATCAAGAAGTGATTCAAATTAGTGTTCGAAAATCATTTGATCGATTAGCAGGATTTTTAATCGCTCAAGGAAAAAATGCATTACATAAAATGATTCCTTCTTGGTTTGCAGAATAATTATTGGATTTGTATTTTTTTAAAAGCTGTCTATTTTAGACAGCTTTTTTTATGTTTAATTATTGTGATCGAAAAATTTTTGTGACGAAATATCTCAAATGTGCCACTATGTGAAGAATTAAGAATTAAATCCCGTTAGCTATCGGGATACGAATTACGAAATGCTTAGATGAGTGTGCGGCTGGGGCTAAATAAATTAAAAATTAAAAATTGCGAATTAAAATTACTAAGTAGGGTGTGCGGCAGGGGTTAAATAAATTAAAAATTAAAAATTACGAATTACGAAAAAAATAATGGTTGGATAAAATTCTAGAATAATCGAAGATTGCCATCGGAGGAGTGCGGCTGGGGTTAAGCAAAAGAGCGAACCGACAATTGGTTAAGCGATGAAGTAAATAGAAATTACTGCCAATTGTATTTCACTTAATAGCGATTATAGTAAGCAA
>JANPGA010000015.1:0-8882 GCA_031423735.1 Bacteroidota bacterium
AAAAATGCACTTAATATTGACTGGAATGGTGATAAATTTGAAGAGCAAATAAAAAATCTCGATAAAACTAAACCACAGTTTGTTTACTGTTTATCAGGAGGAAGAAGTTCTAATGCAGCTGAGTTAATGAGAAAGCAAGGTTTCTCAAAAGTATATGAAATGAAAGGCGGAATGATGGCATGGAATAATGCCAACAAACCTGTTGAAACAACGAACAATTTTCCTGCTCAAAAGGGTATCAGCCTAGAAGAATACAATAAGCAAATTTTAAACAACAAACTTGTTTTGGTTGACTTTAACGCACCGTGGTGTATTCCATGCCAAAAGATGGCTCCAATGTTTGAAAAGATTGCCTTACAGCAAAAAGATAAATTGGCATTTATAAAAATAAATGTTGATCAAAATAAAGAACTAGCGAAAGCAATGTTAATTGAAAGTTTACCAACTATTTTACTTTACAAGGATGGAAAAGAAGTTTGGAAACATAATGGAATAATTGAAGAAAAGGATTTAATTAATGAGATTGGTAAATGGTAAATTAATTTTTAAAACCTTTCTCTAAAATTTCATCAACTCTGAACACGTTTCTTAAAAGATTTAAAACCAAACTCGCAACGAATTTGGTTTTTTTATATTGTGCTTATTCGAAAATATAAAGATACTTTTATTAGGGTTACTATTTAATATTTATGGTATTAAACTATAAATATAATAGCCAATGGTTGATTTGTACATTTTTAAACTTAAAAAACTAATCTATGTCAACTACAACTAAGCTAATCATTTTAGCAGCAACTTCTATTTCATTGTTTTCATGTGGCAGGTCAAGCTTTAAATCCGAAAAAGCTTCCACTGCCAGTACTGAAACAGCCAACGGCAATTTCAACACAACTAGCATGGATGCAAACGCCAATGCTGATACAATTAATCATGGAAAAATTATTCGAAATGCTTATTTAAGAATTCAAGTTGAAAATCTAATTGCCACACGACATTTAATTGATTCTTTAGTGAGGGTAAATAAAGCATATCTAGCTAATGAAACTGAAGAAAGAAAAAGAAATTCCACAGAAAATGTTTTAATAATTCGAGTGCCACAAATGCAGTTTGAGAATACATTATTAAGTATAACCCATTTAGCAAAATATATTGAGAATAAATCTATTAATTCAGAAGATATAACAGCATCCTATTTTGATTTAGATGCTCATATTCACAGTAAAAAAATTTTAGAAGAACGATTGCTAACATTATTAAATAAAAGTTCGAAAATCTCCGAGATATTAGCCGTTGAGCAAAAATTAAATGATGTTCGTTCTGAAATCGAATCGATGGAAGGATCATTTAAAGTAATGAACAATCAAGTAAACTACTCAACAATAAACTTACAATTATATGAGCTAAACATAGCTGAATATTCATCTGGTATTGGCTTCTTCGAAAGTATTAAGGATTCTTTTTATCAAGGATTAGAATCCTTCAAAATAATTACTATTAAAACAATAAGCTATTGGCCATTCTTTGGTTTAAGCGGTGTTCTTTGGGTTTTATTTAAAAGAAAAAAGATTGGTAGTTTGTTTACTAAAATATAAATATAATTCACAAAAAAGGGATGACCAAATTATTGATCATCCCTTTTATTCCATATAATAGAATTATAGTTTCTGAATAATTCCTGAAACTTGATCAGTTGCAGAATAAATTCGATAATGATAAATTCCGTTTTGTAAGCCAATTAATGGAACTTGAATTTGTTGTTCACCTTTTCCTAAACTTCCTAAAGAACGAGTTAAAACTAACCTTCCTGTTGCATCATACAAAGCTAAATTTACTGTTGCTTTATCCTTTAAGAAAAATGGAATTGTAAATTTATCTTTTGCAGGATTAGGAAACGGATGTGCAGATACAATTGAAGAGCCTTCATTTTCTTTAACGGCTGTTGCTAAATCATATTTAATTTGAGCTTGTTGTGCCCCTGATTGCAAATCCAATAATTCCTGTCCTGCTATCATTGCAAATGCAACTGTTACCGAATCGCCAGGAGATAAATTAAATGGGCCACTACCTACTACATCAATAACATCATTACCTGTTGAAATCCCTCCAGCTGAAGAACGATTAGTAGAGAGTGAAGAGAATTTTTCAGCATCATCATAACCATTGCTTAAATCTAAGCCTCCAGCTCCTCCAGCTAAATTATCAACTGCATAATGAGTGAAGCCACCGTTTGTTAAAAGTTTAATACCACCATAAACACCTCCTGCATCAGTACAATAAGCATATCCCATTTTTAAAGAAGGATCTTCATTAACTTTATTATTGCTATAATTTTGAATATCCCAATCGGCAAAAATACCAGCATATAAATTATTAAATGGAATTATTCCAGTGTTCTTAATAGTGTATTCGAAAATATGAAATTTATTATTTGGTGCTTGACTCCAAGTCATTGATCGATGTGAAACGGTAACCCCTAAAGCGTTAGGTGATTTTGAATCATTAAATTTACCGTAAGTATCAAAATCAGACCAAATAGAAGGAACATTTTTTTGAATTACAGCAGTAGCGAGAAAATCATCGTCAATCGACGCAGCAGTTGCGCCTCTTACATTATCAGAAACAGCGCCACTAATTCCAACCATGAAACCTGCTTCATAAACCAAATTGCCTGTTTGACTTAAATCAAAACCTAATCCTTGTGTAGAATTATCTCCATTAAAACATAATCTTCCTTTACTTGTATTAGAAGTTGACACATCATTAATTTCAATATTCAAATAATCAACATTTATGGTTAGAGAAAAATACTGATAGTCGTTATAAATTCCATCCGTAAATTGCAATTTAAAATTAATTACTGAATTTAGCGGAGTGCCTGGATTAATTTTTACAACAAATGGATCAAGAAAATTACTTGTTGTCCCTAGAGTAGCAATCACACCAGGAATAGTATTGCCATCAATAATTGTAACGTAAGAAGATGTTGAAGTAAGTGTAATATTTAAATTACTTGTTGGACTTAAATAATTAATAATTTCACCAGCAATTCTCATGGTATCGCCAATTACTAGAATGTTATCATTACTATCGTTCACTTGAATATTTTCCATCCTTACAGATTTATTATTCAAATTTGTTAAAGCCTTATATAAATTAACTCTTCCTGTTCCTAATTGATTTGCATATGGTCCATTTCCTGATACAGCATCAATATTATCACACGTAACCCGTAATTGTTCACCAACTTGTCTGGCAGTATATAAGGGGAAAAATGATTTTACAATTGCTGCGCATCCCGCTGCGATAGGAGATGCCATTGATGTTCCACTTTGTGTGGAGTATGTGTTATCAAATATGGTTGAATAGATTCCACTTCCTGGAGCACATACATCAACCGTTGGTCCATAATTAGAAAATGAAGCCTTTGCATCTGATGGGTTTGTTGCTGCAACTGAAAGAACATTCTCGAATGCCGCAGGATAAAAAGGCAAAGAATTTCCATTATTACCCGCTGCAACTACAACAAGTGAATTATTATTTATAGTAGCATAATTTATAATATCCTGACTAAATTGACTACCGCCGCCGCCGCCCCACGAACAGTTAATAATTTGACATCCATGAGATGCTGCGTATTTTATTCCTTCGTATGCACCAGTTAAAGATCCACTTGCATTAGCAATTTTAACCGGCAAAAATTTACATTTATAACCTGGAGATGAAACACCAATACCATTATTTGTTACAGCAGCTGCACATCCAGAAACGTGACTGCCATGAGAACTTGCTCCTACTTGTGGATAATTATCATTTTCACCAACATCCCAACCACTAAAATTATCGATATATCCATCATTATCATCATCAATTCCGTTAATTGGATCCGCGTAATTATGCTTGATATTTGGAGCTAAATCTGGATGATCCATATCGGTACCAGTATCAGTAATTCCTATAACAACATTAGTATCACCTTGATTTACATTCCATGCATTATAAGCTTGGATGTTTGTTAAAAAATATTGACTTGCAATTTGAGGATCATTAGGATTAAATTGGGTACTGGGAAGAAATTTTGGTTCAGCGTACAGCAAAAAATTTGTTTGAAGAAACGTATTGATAGTTTTTACCAAATTAACATCGCCTTTGTATTCTACAATATAGAGCAATGACAAATCAATCATTTTTGCCCCGTGCTCGTTAAATTCTGTTTTTGGAGGTTGTTCATTTGCAAAAACCTTACGAATAGTTCCAGAAGGAAGTTGAGCTAAAATTTTTTGAACAGAAGGAATTTGAATTCCTGCCTCGCTACAGAACGAACGATATTCAGGTTTAACCCGTAAAACAATAGTGTTTTGAATGTAATCTGTTGAAGTAATCCCCTCATGCATTTGGTAGGATTTACTTGAAGCTTTAAAAGATGGTCCGCTTGCAATGGTTACTATTGAACCAAGGAGGCAAAGGGTAATTACTGATAGGAATTGCTTTGTCATTTTAATTTTTCATCAATGTGTATACGAATATAAGACATCCAAACCAATCATTGGACCTGTGACAATAAAATGACAGAAAATACTCGAAAAGTGAAAGAAAAACGCATTAAAAGTTAAACCGAAGTTGCAATTTAAGATCAGATTTATGGTTCCCTTGAATTGCTTCTCCTGAACTTCCAATTGTTTTACGATTATCATATATAGTTCGTCCATAACGAATCCATAAATCCATACTTCTATTTACATGATATCGAATCATCCCATAATAACGACTACCTGCATAATAAGATGCGGGAATACTTGATGAACCGGGTAAATCTTGCTCATAAGCATAAATTCTGGCGTCATAGTTTTGCGTATTAAAAAGCTGATAGCTAAAAATAATACTTATTGGTTTGCCCATTGGTTGATAATGGATTTCTTGAAGCAACAAAACACCATTATTTATTTCATTGGATTTCACCTTAACCCATTCAATTCTATTTAGAAAACTAAATGAGGTTCCAAATTTAAACCGAGCATTAAACCGAATATTTGTTTTCGTATTTTCTATTTGGTGATCAATGCTGTTTTCATGAAATATTTCATCTGTTGCCTTATTTTGATATTTTACTCGAAAATATAGTTCAGTAGAACGAACAGGTGTATAAGTAACTTGTGATAAATATTCATAACCATTTGTTGGGGCATCAACTTGATAACGAAGCCACGGAAATTTAAATTGATCGATATAAAAAGCGAATTTGATGGCTTTGGAAACAAGAAGTTGTAATCCTGAATAAATACCATTTTCATTTTGTGCTTTCGTTCCTTCTTTAAAAGGATTTGCATTGATTGAAGAATAATTAACAGCATAAGATCGATGCAAAACTGATATTGAAATTTTAGGGTCAAGCGAACCTAAAAAACCATTTACAGTTGCTAAATTTCCATTCATATCCATAGCGGTTTCTCCAAAGAAATTAAAATTTTTAACTTGCCACGAATAAGCTAAACTATGACTTGCATTATTGGAACCATTAAAATTATAAATTTGATAGGGATCATTTCCATTTTTTAAACTTCCTGATAACTGAGACAACTCATTTGTGATTTCAAATTTTACTGAACCCTTTCTCCACATTAAATGTGTTCCAACTATTTTTTGGGATAAAACTTTTCGATCCGCTATTTCATTTGTATTTCTATGAAAGCCCGATGCACCAATTGAAGTAACTTCCAAATCACCAATTAATGAATCTTGATTTTCAATATTTGCATCTAGATTTCGATAACTTAGCCAAGTATCCAATGAAATATTTCCAATTTCAAATGAGCATGCAGCGCCTCGTAAAAAACTAAATTCATTTGAAGATGTGAAAGGTTTTATTCCGCTACCTTGCTTTTTTATAGCAATTACTTCGGAAGATTTTCCAAAAGCTAATCCCGACCATGCTACAAGCCCTTGTGCAAACTGAACTTGATAATCCCCTAAAGCAATTACTTTAACGAATTTGCCTGGACGGATAAAAAGATGAAAAGAATAAAAATCAAATCCATTCTTTTGAGCACCTTTAAAAAATTGTTCTCCAGCATCCTTTTCAGCAGTTAATCCTGCACTAAAATATCTTCCTGCAAGAAATCGATATTTAACTTTTAATTGATATGGATCACCTAGGTAAGAAGAGGATAAATTTTCATTAGTAGAATAACCACTTTGTGCCTCCAACACTCTTTGCCACCGAAGTGTTAATTGCTGTTTACCTTGCTCCAGCAATGTTTTAGGCTTTAATCGTAAATCAAAAAGTGGTCCTGATATTTTTATATAGGGAAGTATTCGAATTATAAATTCCAAATCAAATCCATTGATACTTTGAAGTTCTTCCAATCGAATTAACTTCCCATAATTAATTATGTGCTGTGTTAATGCATCCACTTGTAAATCATTAAACAATTCAAATTGCAATAATTCATCCTTTGTTGCAGTATTTAAGTCAATTGGATTTTCTTTATAAAAGATAAAATTGTCTTCCAACTCCGACAAATCAGAAACTTGATCATTTGTTTCAGCTGCAGCTTCTATAGCTTGAGAATTTATATCAATTGGAATTACTTGTGCAATTACAGATTGTCGTTCACAAATAAATGCCAGAAGAAGTAGAGTCGAAAAAAATAATTTATTTATCATGGTTATTAAAATTATAAACCATAGAAAAAGTTGGAGAGAATCCCAGTTGAGGATGATAAGAACTTGCAAGATCAATTTTGAATGAATGAAGAATAAAGCCAAATCCAAAACTCTCAGAAAAAGGAGAAATAAGTAATCCTCCACGAAGAAAAAAATTCTCAATAGGGATATATTCCATGGCTACTCGAAGCGTCGGATTTCGTTCTGAATATTGGTCGGCTTGAACATACGTTATTACCTTTTTTGAAAATTGATATTTCAATCCCGTAAAAAATGATGCTGCCGATCTTTCCTTGTTATAACTTGAAATTACTGGTCTTAGTGGGTTATTAACTATTACACCTAATTGCAATGAGGGTGTTAATTTAATTTGCATTCCTGTTGTGATCTTTAAGATAACTGATTTTCCCAAATCATCTCCCAATTTAATTCCTGAATATTGTAAATTCATTCCCATTGAAAACTTTTCAGAAAATGCTCTACTCCATCCAAAAAACAAATCACGTTCTTGATAAAGGTGGTATCCAAATTGTGAGTAACCAAAACTAGGTACGCCATACTTTTTTGTTGGCAAAACAGCAACAATCAACTGTCTGCTTAATACCTTTGATAAATAATTATTTTCAAAAGTTATTCCTAAAGAACAATTATTTAGTTGAGCTGTACCTGCAGGATTTTGCATCAATGAGAATTCATCATCAAGATTCACGATATTGCCAGATAGGGCACTCGATCTCCCACTTAAATTTAATTGTGCATAACCCTTCTGATAGGAAAGAAAACCACAAAACAGGACTAAGCTAAATACTAGTTTGTTTTTTTTCATGAACTAAAATTTACAATCCTCAATAAAAAATGACGGACGAATACGATAAATAATTATTTACTCTTTCTAATTATAATTTTACTATTAGGTTTTTACTGTTGTGTTATTCTTAATTCTTTAAAATGATTTTATAGTGTTTATTTTTTTTTCGAAGCTACTTTCTTTTTTACAGTCTTTGATTTTTTACTTTTTATTACAGCACCATTTTGATTTGCATTCATAACATCTGCGGCTTCTAAAACCTTATTCTTTAATGCATCTTTAAATGCTACTATTCGCTTTAAAAGTAGAGGATCACTTGTTGCTATCATTTGCGCAGCTAAGATTCCAGCATTTTGAGCAGCGTTTAATGCAACTGTTGCTACGGGTACACCATTTGGCATTTGAAGAATAGAAAGTATTGAATCCCATCCATCAATACTATTGCTTGATTTTACTGGAACTCCAATAACAGGTAATGCAGTTAGAGAAGCGGTCATGCCTGGAAGGTGAGCAGCACCTCCTGCTCCAGCAATAATAACTTTAAGACCTCTATCAGCTGCTGAAGTAGCGTATTTGAACATTAATTCAGGTGTACGATGAGCGGATACGATTGACATTTCAAATCCAACACCAAGTTCAGTTAACACATCTGCTGCTTGTTGCATGATTGGGAGGTCGCTTTTGCTTCCCATTATGATTCCTACTACAATTTTATTGGCCACGGTTGAAATAAATTAAGAATTAAGAATTAAGAATTAAGAATTAAGTCCCGATAGCTATCGGGATAAGAATTAATTCCGGATAATTACTTGGATAATAATTAATGATAAATTTAATTTTATTATTATTATTTTGAGATTACTGAGATTAATTTTTGGATTTTTTTTGCTTTTGAGATGGCGTTTTCGAGTTTGTCATCTGTTATAGTTACGTGTCCCATTTTACGATAGGGTTTTGTGATTTTCTTTCCATAAAGATGTACATAGACTTCAGGGATTTGCAATACTTCTTCAAGTCCTTTATAATCTGCATCACCAGTAAATCCATCTGCACCTAACAAATTGATCATTACTGATGGCTTTGTAATTGAAGTATCGCCTAGTGGCAAACCGAGTATAGCACGTAAATGTTGTGCATATTGGGAGCAAACATTTCCTTCTATTGTTTGATGACCACTATTATGCGGACGAGGTGCAATCTCATTAACTAAAACCTTACCTTCCTTCGTAACAAACATTTCTACAGCTAGAATTCCTACCATTTCTAACTTCTCAATTATTTTTCTTGCAATAACAATTGCATTTTCTTCTATCTCTTTTTCTATTCGAGCTGGGCTACATAAAAATTCTACTAAGTTAACATCTGGATTAAAATCCATATCAACTGCTGGGTAATTTTCATGGTGAAATAAAAC
>JANPGA010000016.1:0-5782 GCA_031423735.1 Bacteroidota bacterium
GAAGGAACTACAAAATTTGGTAATGCAAGAGTAGTTACGGAGTTGATAGGCAAATTCGTAGTAAATGGAACGGAAGCAGGAACACCATTTATTGAGTACCCAATATTGTAAGAGTTTTGAGCTAATAAACCAAAGTTCTCTACTGATATTGACAATGGAATTGAAGTTCCTGCAGGTTGTCCAGCACCAACAACAGGTTGAACATAAGCAACAACACCAATATCATTTTTAGGTGGAACAATTATGCAAAAATCATCTAATAAGAATCCAGATCTTGATTGTGTTACGTCTGAAGTAAACACAAAACGGAATTGAATTGGAGTAGTTGAACCACCTAAAGATGGAACAAAACCAAGTTTATAAGAAGATCTTACCCAACCATTACTTGTTGTATTCCAACCTGGATGACCTAATTGAGTTATATCAGCTCCATTGTACCAATTTTTTCCATTAGGATCATTTAAAATCCCTAAATCTTGCCAAACTGGATTAGCTTGACTACCATCCAACGTGTACTCAACGTGAGTACCATCATATTGATTAAAAGTTAAACTTCCTTCAACATCGTAATTGATATAAAAACTCATGTTAGCCACAGGCGTTGCAGAGAAATCGAACAATGGTGAATTTAAGTAACTTATTGCATTATTACCATAAGGTATACTAAGTCCAATAGCCCAAACATTTGGAGCAGAATTAGCAGTATTTAAAGCTCCATTTGACGGAGTTCCAAGTTCCCAATAATTTACTACTGAATTTGCAGAATCGGGATGCCAAAGTGATGTTGCATTATCAAAGCCATCACAATAAGGGAAACGAATGCTACTATTTACAATGAAACATGTAGTTTGACCAACACTTGGGAAAGTTGAAGCATTATTACAACCAGAACCATCTGTTGCATCTATCCACCAACAAACTGTATCTAAATCAGCAAAACTAGTTCCGAAACCATCTCTTGATATTTCACCTAAATACGGTCCAAAACCAGAACCGTTCTGGTCAAAAAGTTCTTGATTTACTGGTGTTCCACTATTAACAGTCCAATTTAAAAATGCGTTTCCTTGGGGCACACCTGAAACATCTGAAATGTCTATTGTAATTACTGTCGAAGGTAAAGGAGTTCCTGTTCCAAAAATATTTCCAGTTAAGAAAGGAGTAATTGCACCAAATGTAGGAGGATCAATTTCACAAGGATTTATTTGCACACTAATATCATCAATCAACCATCCATAACGGGTGCTAATACCAACGTTTGCAGCATCTAATGATTTCCAACGTATTCTAATATCCGGTTGAAATGCAGCTATTAATGAAATATCAAAAGTTTCAGTTTTCCACCAACTATTATTAGGGACTGTGTCAGTACCAGGAACCCAATCAAGTCCATAAGAACTTTCGCAAAATGATTTTCTGTTTGCAAACGAAGAACTTCCGCCTAAATATCTGCAGTTTTGGTTTCCAAAACCTTGGTCGTATAAACGAACCCAAGTATTTCCACCATCTACCGATACTTCAATTTTCGCAGAATCAACAAATTCAATCTTGCAAATTTGCTTAAAGCTAAATGCAACAAATGCATTTCCTGTAGCATTAATAGAGTTTGGAGGAGTTTCAACTGCAACATACTGATTTGGACCATATTGTCCTCGGTAACTATTTGGAATCGAGGTTGACAGTGTGTTGTCAATCGTCCAGGTTCCTGGTCCGCTAGAAATCATTGGGGTAGGTGCCCCGTCAAAATTCTCAGAGAATTGTGCATTCACTGTAGAATAACTGACAAACAGAAATAGCGCTAGTAATAATTTTTTCATAGGTATTGGTTTGTGTTGTCGATAGCAAATTTGTAAATAGGTATGATCTTCAAAAATAGGAAAATATCTTTTCCACTCAGGTAAACTCTGTCATTTTTTAGTGAACTTTTTCAACATTAGTTTTTTTAGATAAGATCTGTAGTGATAGACGTAGGTAATTGTGAAAGGGTTGCACAAAAAAAGAGGGCTGATTAGCCCTCTTAAATGTTAATAATCAAAAACTTAATGATCAAGCCATGATTTATAATAATCATCCGACATAATTTTCATGGCATCTTCTGTTAACCAGAGAGGTTTAAAAGTATCAATCATAACGGCAAGTTCTTGGGTTTCTTTTTTGCCGATACTCTTTTCAACGGTTCCTGGATGTGGTCCATGAGGTATTCCAGCAGGATGTAAAGTGAGCATACCCTTAGTAACATGCTTTCGGCTCATAAAATCTCCATCAACATAATAAAGTAATTCATCTGAATCAACATTACTGTGGTTATAAGGTGCAGGAATTGCAAGAGGGTGATAATCAAATAATCGTGGAACAAAAGAACAGATCACATAATTATTTGCTTCAAAAGTTTGATGTACAGGTGGTGGTTGATGAACCCGACCGGTAATTGGCTCAAAGTCGTGGATGCTTAATGCGTATGGATACAAATTACCATCCCATCCAATTGCATCAAACGGATGAGTTGCATATATATATGGATAAATAATTCCTTGTTTTTTTATCATTACTCTAAAATCGCCTTCTTCATCATGCGTTTCTAGATTTTGAGGTTTGCGAATATCTCGTTCACAAAAGGGTGCATGTTCTTCTAACTGACCATATGCATTCCGATAACGTTTAGGTGTTTCAATGGCAGTAAACGAATCTACAATTAAAAGCCTATTGTCGGAATCATTAAAATGTAATTGAAAAATGGTCCCTCTAGGAATCACTAGGTAGTCACCATAACCAAATTCGATATTGCCATAAATTGTTTTTAGAACCCCACTTCCTTTGTGAACAAAAATTAATTCGTCTGCATCGGCGTTTTTCAGGAAGTATTCAGTGATGGATTTTCTGGGTGCTGCTAATGAAATCTGTAAATCATTGTTTACAAGAATAGGTTTTTTGCTTTCAATATAATCATCTTCTGGTTGAATATTAAAACCTTCAAAGCTTTGATGACGAAGAAATCGCTGAAAAGTAACCTTAGGCTCACGTGAAAAAGGTTCTCCTACCGATTTTACCAAAGTAGGAGGATGGCAATGATAAATTAGTGAGTAAACATTTGAGAAACCGTGAGTAGAAACTAACTCTTCAGAGTAAAGTGTCCCGTCTGGTTTTCGAAATTGAGTATGGCGTTTATGTGGAAATTGACCTTGTGAATGATATTGTGGCATATCTTAGAATGTTCTTTTCTTATCAACAAATAACGGGATATTTTCAAAGCAAGCCCTTGCAAATTTAATCATTGGTTACTTTTGCATCCAAATATATTAATTATGAAATTTGTAAGTTATCATTTTGAAGGTCAAGAACACCTTGGATTATACCTAAATGAACGTATTTTTAATTTGCAAGAAGTTGCAAAGGGTTTTGGATTAGCGGCTCCTTCAACTATGAAAGAATTGTTGGATGGAGAGGAAAAAACAATGGACCAAGCCCGATTAGTAAACCAGAAACTTCTGAATTCACCTGAATTAAATGGATTGCTTTGGCAGGATATAACTATTCTTGCTCCTGTTACGCATCCAACTTCCTGTAGAGATGGGTATGCTTTTCGACAGCATGTTGCAGCAGCTCGAAGAAACAGAAAAGTTGAAATGATTCCTGAGTTTGATGATTATCCTATTTTCTATTTTACGAATCACAATGCGATCCAAGGTCCTGGAGAAATATGGTGTATGAAAGATCATTTTAAGCAACTCGATTTCGAATTAGAAGTGTCGATAGTTATTGGTAAAAAAGGACGCAATATAAAAGCTCAAGATGCCGATAATTATATTGCAGGGTTCATGATTATGAATGATATGAGTGCTCGTTTGTTGCAAATGGAAGAGATGAAACTAAATTTAGGACCTGCAAAAGGCAAAGATTTTTCAACTGTTATTGGCCCTTGGCTTGTAACTCCTGATGAATTGTTGGATTATAAAATTGCTCCAAAGGAAAATCATACGGGCAATAATTATAATTTAAAAATGAAATGTCTCGTAAATGGGGTGGAGGTAAGTTCAGGAAATATGAGTGATATGGATTGGACTTTTGCCGAAATCATTGAAAGGTGCGCCTACGGAGTAGATATTTACCCTGGTGATGTAATTGGATCAGGTACTGTTGGAACAGGATGTTTTTTAGAACTAAATGGTACGGGTAAATTAAACGATCCCAACTATCCAGTTCAATGGCTTCAAGAAGGAGATGTTGTTGAAATGATGATTGACGGTTTGGGATGCCTAAAAAATACAATTCGTAAAGTAGATTCTGAATTTTCCATCCTTGAATTAAAAAAAGGAGACCACGATTAAAGTAATTAAAAATTAAGAATTAAAAATTACGTAATCCTTAATTCTTAATTTTTAATTCTTAATTTATTTCATGTCAGAGCTTACAACCTTACGGGGTTGCGGAAGTCTGACAATCAACCAGAAAAGCTAACCAAATTTTTTCCTATTTGGTAACGATGATAGTGTCAGTTTGGGGTAGCCTTACGGGGCTACCCTCACGACTGACAATCAACCTAAAAACACCAAAACCATGTGATTTGCCTTACAGGGCAATAGGATTTGCCTTACGGGGCAATTTATTTTTGAGAGTTGCTTTAAGAGGTCAGAGCCAGGGTAACCTTACGGGGTTACCCCTCACTGACATCAACCTAAAACCATCCTGCATTCGCAGGCCACCCTATCTTAATGCTTTTTATAACTTAAAGAACGATGCACCGATATTCCCTTAGTGCTTATGTTAAATTTAAACGCCCCTGCCATCTTAAGGTTCGTGTTTTTCATTAAAACATTACATCTGTAAATCAATCGCTTGTGTTTTGATTCTTAAAAAAGCTGATTACCTCTGAAAATATATTTTTTTTTATTCTTTAAATAAAGAAATCAATGAATTTCATCTGTAAGATTTTTAATAAAATGATCTAAAACTATCTTACTTCTATCGTGTTTTACTCACACAACAATTGTATTCCGTAACTTTGCAGAATTATAATATCATGAAAGATCCAAAAACAGAAATATTCGCTTTAAATTCAATAGAAGAAGCCCTTTTAGATATCCAACAAGGCAAAATTATTATTGTTGTTGATGATGCCGATAGAGAAAATGAAGGTGATTTTTTAATTGCCTCTCAGCATGCAACTCCAGAAGCAGTTAACTTTATGGCAACCCACGGTCGAGGATTAATTTGTGTTGCAATAACTGAAGAACGTTGTAAAGAGTTAAATCTTGAAATGATGGTGAATAATAACACTTCATCTCACGAAACTGCATTCACAGTTTCTGTTGATTTGCTTGGTCATGGTTGTACAACTGGCATTTCTGCTTCTGATCGATCAAAAACTATTAAAGCACTCATAAATGCAGATACTAAACCAGAAGAATTAGGACGACCAGGTCATATTTTCCCATTACGTGCAAAAAAAGGTGGTGTTTTAAGAAGAGCTGGTCATACCGAAGCTTGTATCGATTTATCAAGGTTAGCTGGTCTTGAACCTTCAGGAGCTATTGTCGAAATTATGAATGAAGATGGATCAATGGCAAGATTGCCACAACTTCTTCTTATTGCAGAAAAATTCGGTTTAAAAATTATTTCTATCGAAGACCTGATTAAATATAGACTAAATAAGGAATCATTAATAGAACGACAAGTGGAGGTTAAAATGCCCACTAAATGGGGGAATTTTGAACTTGTTGCTTTTAAACAAATAACTACTGGTCAAGATCATTTTGCATTAGTAAAGGGTACTTGGGCCAAAGAAGAG
>JANPGA010000017.1:0-16901 GCA_031423735.1 Bacteroidota bacterium
GATTAAGATAAAAAGTCCTACTTTTGCAGCCCGTAATAATGGTTTCGTAGCTCAACTGAATAGAGCACCTGACTACGGATCAGGAGGTTGGGGGTTTGAACCCCTCCGAGACCACAAAAATTGAATTTTAAAACCCACTTGCAAAAGTGGGTTTTCTGCTTTAAATCAAATCCCAATTGAGAATTAATCATCCTATTTATAATTCTCGAATTTTATTTGAGGTGAATTTCAAAAGTTGTTTTCGACCAATTTTCAAGTTCCAATAATTCGTTTTCAATTTTTAATTGCCACTCAGGTTCTACACCAGTTTCACCATGATGTGCATCATCAAATCGATCCTGCTCCTCCTGAAGCTCTTTGATATATTTTCTATAGATCTTCTTAGCAACATCTGCATTTTTAATAAAGGATAAGTCACGTCGTATTTTTCGAGAATAAATCTCAGTAATATTAAAATGTGCTTGCTCATGCTGAAGGGTTTCTTTATTAGTAGAATCTCTTAACCACGATTTTTCGGGATCCATATAAGAATGTACACTGAATGATACATCTTTATTTATTTGATGATATGAATAATCTATTCCAGTAAAAATAAATCCTTCTAAAATAGACCTTCTACCATGACCAATATCTTTTTCCAATCTACCAGTCGGTGCTTCTAAAGTAAACTGAGAAGTCAAAAGCTTTTGAGAAGCGGACCATTCTACCAATTTATCTTTATCTTGTGAAAAAGAGCAAATAGGATTTATGATCAAAATCAACACCATTATATTTCTAAATATGCTCTTCACATTTATTATTATTAATATTTTTGAACGAGTTAAATTTAAGAATATTGTTGTTTGAATTTTTGAAATATCATTTAAATATAATTGTATGCAAATTTCATTTCATGGCGCAGCTCAAACTGTAACAGGCAGTAAACATTTAATAGAAAGTTCATCAGGTAAAAAAATATTACTTGATTGTGGCTTATTTCAAAATAGAGGATCTGATAATGATACTAAAAATCGGAATTTAGGATTTATCCCTTCCGAAGTTGATTATATGATACTTTCACATGCTCATATCGACCATTCCGGATTGATACCATACTTAGTAAAAGCTGGATATACAGGCCCTATTTATTGTACTGCTGCAACTTTAGATTTATGTCGAATAATGTTAGCCGATAGTGCTCATATCCAAGAAAGTGATATTAGCTATTTAAATAAAAAAAGGAAGAAGCGCGGACAAAAATTACTAGAACCACTTTATTTACTTGAGGATGTTTCTACTTGCATTAAACAATTTGTACCTCTAAAACTTAACGAATGGAATCAAATTGATGAACATATACGATTTGTTTTTACCGATGCTGGTCATATTTTAGGAAGCACATGTATTAGTATAGAATTTAATGAACCAGAAGGATTAAAAAAAGTTTTTTTCTCTGGGGATGTGGGTCGTTATAACGATATAATTTTAAGAGAACCGCAGGTATTTCAACAAGCAGATTATATCATTTGTGAATCAACTTATGGTGATAGATTACATGAAAAAACTGAAGATGCTCAACAGCGCTTGTTAAAAGTAGTATTGGATACTTGTGTTAATCGCCATGGGAAATTAATTATACCAGCTTTTAGTTTAGGAAGAACTCAAGAAGTAGTATATGCATTAGATCGCTTAAACACAAAAGGATTGATGCCTAAAATACCTGTTTATGTAGATTCCCCTTTGGCTGTAAATGCAACAGCGATTATGAGAAAGCATACTGAATCATTTAATCCAGAAATACTGGAATATATGAAGAAAGATGCTGATCCATTTGGATATGATCAAGTACATTATTTAACTGATGTTGAAGATTCCAAAGAACTTAATAATCTTCCTGAACCCTGTATTATTATTTCAGCTTCTGGAATGCTGGAAGCAGGAAGAATTAAACATCATATAAAAAACAATATTTCAAATCCAAGAAACACAATTCTTATTGTAGGTTATGTGCCAACCGGCTCTTTAGGAGGAAAATTAATTGCGGGTGATAAGGAGGTAACAATTTTTGGTAAACCCTACAATGTAAATGCTCAAATTGAAGTAATCGACTCCTACTCCGCTCATGCTGATTATATGGAATTACTAAAATTTCTATCGTGTCAGGATCCAAAAAAAGTAAAGCAATTTTTTATTGTTCATGGAGAATTAAAAGGTCAATTGTCATTTAAAGAAAGGTTAAAAGAAGTTGGATTTACAAATATTTCTATACCCGAATTAGGCGAAAGTTTTGAAATTTAGATAATACTGATTTAAATCAGTATTTTAACTGATTTAAGTTATACTATACATATTTCATTCATTGTAGTTTTGAAGCAACAAAAATTACAAAACATGAAATCAAATGAAGGTCACAAAGACCGTGCAATCCGCTTCTTTCTAGGAGTTGCCATCTCCTCATTTTTTATTTATTATAACTCACCTTGGGCTGCATTGGGATTTATACCCATCCTAACTGCTGTAGTTGGAATTTGCCCTTTATATTCCTTTTTAGGAATCAATACTAAAAAACATGAGTCGGTAAGTAACTAGTTTTTTACAAAATAATTGTAACGATAAAGACTTACCAAGATTAGCGTCTATCTTTATCCCTTAAGAATTAATGATGAGTGAATTAAAGAAGAAGGAAATGATAGATGCCCTTTTCGATTATGCTACTGAAGGTATAATTATTGCCGACGACAAAGGTCATATAATTATTGCTAATCCAGCTGCTTCCAAAATGTTTGGATATGATGTAAGTGAATTACAAGGTGAATCCATAGATCATTTAATACCAGATAATTTAAAGCAACAGCATAAACATAACCGTGAAAATTTTGCCGCAAATCCTCATGCGCGACCAATGGGTGTAGGATTAGATTTAAAAGCAAAACGAAAAGATGGTAGTTTATTTCCTGTAGAGATAAGTTTAAGTCCATTAAAAAAAGATGATCAACAATTATTCATTGCATTTATTATAGATATCTCCGTTCGAAAAAAAATTGAAGAATCGGTTTTTGAAAAGCAACGCGAATTGGAAACCGTTGCAGCTGCTTTAATAGCAACAAACGAAGAATTAGAAAAAAAAGTTTCTGACCGTACACAAGTATTACAAGAAGCAATTTTAGAATTAGAGAAGTCAAGAAACGAATTAACAATATCATTGGAAAAAGAAAAAGATCTTAATGATTTAAAGTCAAGATTTATTTCAATGGCTTCTCATGAGTTTCGTACACCTCTTACTACGATTTTATCATCTGCAAGCTTAATTTCAGAATACAATAAACCAGAACAAGAAGAAAAAAAAACAAAGCACGTTAATCGGATTAAATCAGCAGTTTATAACCTAAATGATATTTTAAGTGATTTCCTTTCAATTAGTAAGATGGAAGAAGGAAAAATTCTCCCCGAATATCGCATATTTAATTTATCAGAATTAGCCGACGAGGTTATGAATGATATGCAAATAACTGCTAAAAACGGACAATTAATTAGTCATATTCATACAGGAAAAACGAAAGTTTACTTAGATAATAAATTAACAAGAAATATTTTAATAAATCTTATTAATAATGCAATGAAATTTACGGATGTCAATAAGCATATTTTTATTCGAACATCTGTTGATGAAAAACATATTAGTATTGAAATAGAAGATCAAGGAATCGGTATAAGTGAAGATGATCAAAAGCATTTATTTGAACGCTTTTTTAGAGGTTCTAACGCATTAAATATTCAAGGTACTGGATTAGGGTTACATATTGTTGGAAATTTTGTAGATATATTAAAAGGACATATTACACTAAACAGCAAATTAAATAGTGGAACAATTATTAAAATAGACTTTCCAATAATTAACGACTTAGAATTATGAAAAAAATATTAATTATTGAAGACAATGTAGATGTAAGAGAAAACACTGCAGAAATATTAGAACTGGCAGGATTTAAAGTGATAACTGCTCCAGATGGAAAAGAAGGTGTTGCATTAGCTAAAACTGATATACCCGATCTTATTATTTGTGATATTATGATGCCTGGCCTTGATGGATATGGCGTTTTACATTTACTAAGTAAAGACCCAGACTTAGTTGCTGTTCCTTTTATTTTTCTCACTGCAAAGGCCGAAAGAAGTGATATGAGAAAAGGTATGGAGATGGGCGCTGATGATTATATTACAAAACCTTTTGATAAAATTGAACTGCTGAATGCTGTAGAAAGTAGAATTCGTAAATCAGAAGCATTTAAAAAGGAATACAATAAAGATTTTGATGGATTAAGTACGTTTATAAGTGAAGTTGCAGGTACAAATGCATTAAAAAAGTTTTTAGAAGGAAAAAAAATAAATCACTATAGTAAAAAGGATTCTATCTATTCCGAAGGTAATTATCCTAACGGATTATTTTATATAAATTGTGGAAAAATAAAAATTTTTAAAACCCACGAATATGGAAAAGAGCTAATTACTGATTTGCTAAAAGAAGGTGATTTCTTTGGGTATACTGCTATGTTAGAAGAAAGCAAATACACTGAATCTGCAGTTGCTTTAGAAGATTCAGAAGTTTTATTTTTACCAAAAGATGAATTCTATAACTTAATGTTCAGTAATTATTCTGTTACAAAAAATTTTATTGGAATTTTAACTAAAGGAGTAATTGAGAAACAAGAAAAACTAATCGACTTAGCATATAGTTCAGTAAGAAAACGCACTGCAGAAGCACTTATATTACTTTTAGACAAGTATAAAACCAAAGCAACCGATCAATTTTCTATGGCTATTGCAAGGGAAGATCTTGCTAATATAGTAGGAACAGCAACGGAATCACTTATTAGAACTTTAAGTGACTTTAAAGAAGAAAAACTAATTGAAGTTAAGGATGGAAAAATTAAAATTTTAAATGAGGAGAAATTAAGAAATCTAAAAGCATAAAAAATGAAAATCAATTAAGAAGACAATTCAGCTCCTTCTGTATTTTGTGCTTTTAATGTCCAATGGTCAGTAGCAGAAGTTTCAAGCCATACTTTTCCTGATTTACGAAATACTTGAATTGACAAACCAAATTCATTAAAAAATTGTTGTTCAACATCTAACACTTTCACTTCATCATTTATTAATAAAAATCCTTCATTCTTTGAAGTTCTACAATCAGAAATAAATTTATCCTTCTCAAAAATTAATTTTTTATGACTACCAACACCTATCTTGTGTGGAAGCTTAAAAAATTCAATCTTTAAATATGGAAAGAATAAATTAAATTCATTTTGTATTTCAGAAATTTGTCGATTATTAATAATGAATAATTTAAATTCGATTTTACTCAATTCATTAATTTTCTTAGTGTTAGTATCCATATTGGTTGGTATTAACCCAACATAATTTTTGCAAAATAATTCTTTCCTATTATTTACAAGTTGATTCATTGAGCTATTTAGAAAATTTAATTTTAATTTTTTTAATATTCACTTTGACAAAGGTTTAAATTTGAAATTAAATATACAATGACTTTTATCAAGTTCAATATGATTTTGCTTCATGTTGAGATAATTCAACTAGGCAACTGATATTTATCATAAAGAATAGAATTTAGGTTTGGTAATCTTGTAAATTAGAAAATAATTTTATGCATAGGATTACAACAACTGAAAAAGCACTTTGTTATCATTGTGGTGAAATATGTACAGACGAAATTTTTATAACAGATGACAAACACTTTTGTTGTGCAGGATGTGAATTAGTTTATGATATTTTGAAGGAAAATAATTTATGTACCTATTATAGTTTAGAAAACAGTCCGGGAATAACCAATAAAAATACAAGAATAGGAAATCGTTATGCTTATTTAGATAACGAATCAATTTTAGAAAAAATAATACTCTTTAAAGATGAATTAACAATCCATGTGCGCTTTCATATTCCCAAAATGCATTGCAGTAGTTGCATTTATCTTTTAGAACATTTGAATAAATTAGATAATGGAGTTTTAAATACACAAGTAAATTTTACTCAAAAAGAATTACTTATTATTTATAATTCACAAAAAACATCTCTTCGTAATATTGTTGAATTACTTGATAAAATTGGTTACGAGCCTGAATTAAATCTTGAACAAATCCAACACAAAAGCAAAAAGAAAGAATCAAGAGCAAGGATATACAAAATTGGATTAGCTGGATTTGCATTTGGGAATATAATGCTTCTTAGTTTTCCCGAATATTTTTCAGGGGGTGTTTATGTAGGTGAAGATTTTAGAAAATTTTTCGGGTATTTAAATCTCGCATTAGCTTTACCTGTATTTTTCTTTAGTGCGAATGAATTTTTAATAAGTGCATGGAAAAGTATTCGGCAAAAAACAGTTAACATTGATGTGCCAATAGCAATAGGAATAATTGCAATGTTTATTAGGAGTACCTATGAAATATTGAGTGGAACGGGAGCTGGATATTTTGATAGCATGACAGGCTTAGTGTTTTTTATGCTTATAGGTAGAAATTTTCAAGATAAAACTTATAATTGGCTTGCATTTGATCGTGACTACAAATCTTATTTCCCTATATCTACAACAAGAATAAAGAAAGATCAATCTGAAGAATCTGTAACAGTTAACGATCTAAAAGTTAATGATCGATTACGTATCCATCATTTAGAAATAATACCCGCTGATTCCATATTAATTGACGCTATTGCAGATATAGATTATAGTTTCGTTACCGGCGAAGCAAATCCAGTAACTTGTTATAAAGGCAACAAAATTTATGCGGGTGGAAAGCTTATTGGTTCTTCTGTTGAAATTGTTATTCAAAAAGAAGTTTCAAATAGCTATTTAACACAACTCTGGAATCGTAGTAATGAAAACAATAAAAAGGAAAGCTATTTCCAAAAAATTTCTACTGCAATAAGCAAATGGTTTGTATTAATTACCTTATCAATAGCAACCATTTCTGCAATATACTGGTACCCAAGCGATGTAACGCGCTCTATCAATGCATTTACCTCTGTACTCGTAATCGCTTGTGCGTGTGCCTTAGCACTCTCTGCACCTTTCACTTTTGGAAATATGTTACGGATTTTAGGTAAGAAAGGAATTTATCTTAAAAATGCATTTGTAATCGAGCGTTTAGCAGATTTACAAACTATTGTCTTTGATAAAACAGGAACATTGACCGATGCAAGTGAAGCAAAAATAAATTATAACGGAAACGCCATATCTCAAAACCATTTAGCTGCCATTCAAAAAATTGCTGCTTCATCAAGTCATCCATTAAGTAAAATATTAGCCAATAACTTAATCGATTGCAAAAAAAATATTTCCATTGATCAATTAAAAGAATATAGTGGAAAAGGTATAGAAGGATTTATTGATGGCACAAGAATAAGACTTGGAAATAGTTCCTTTGTTGGATTTGAAGAAATTAATTCTACAATAAAAGAGACTACCATTTTTGTTGAAATTGATGAAAAAATAATCGGATCATATGCTATTAGTAATTTTTATAGAAAAGGCTTAGAGAATATAATTACAAATCTTCATAAAAAAGGATACAAAACTGCGGTTCTTTCAGGCGATCACGAAGGTGAAAAAAATAACTTAATCAAAATATTTTCGAATAATTCTGAATTAACGTTTAATCAATCTCCACAAAATAAACTTGATTATATAAAAGCAGTTCAATCAAAAGGTGAAAAAACATTAATGGTGGGCGACGGGTTAAATGATGCTGGTGCTTTAATGCAAAGTGATATCGGCTTAACTATTTCACAAGACATTAATAATTTTAGTCCTGCTTGTGATGGAATAGTATTAAGTAATCAGTTTGATCAAATACCTGCTATACTAAATTTCGCTAAATCAGGGATTCGAATAGTTACTATAAGTTTTATAATATCTATCATCTATAATATCATTGGGTTATATTTTGCCGTTCAAGGCACTCTTTCTCCTGTAATAGCAGCTATTCTAATGCCAATAAGTACATCAAGTTTAGTGGTGTATACTGTGTTAGCAAGTTCCTTAAAAGCAAGAAGATTGGGATTAATAAATAAATCGTGATAAAAATCATTATTATACCTAATTACGGTCATAAAATATGTTTTTCAGTACAAGTAGATTTGCCTCACGATGAGCGTTATCCTGATTCTAATCATTTGTAGTTTATTGGTCTCAATAGGATTCCTTATTGCGTTTTTATGGTCGGTAAAAAAAGGACAATATGATGATGATGTTTCACCAGCTGTAAGAATACTTTTCGATGATAATACTGACTCAAATAACTCAACAAATAAATCTAAATAATAAGTATTTATGATCATTGAAAAATACAGTTACGACAACCGAATCGTTCGCAATTTTGCAGTTGCAACTATCGTATGGGGACTTGTCGGAATGCTGGTTGGATTGATAGCAGCCTTACAAATTCCCTTTCCAAATCTAAACTATGGACCACTTTTAACATTTGGAAGAGTTCGACCGGTTCATACAAACGCAATCATTTTTGCTTTTGTTGGAAACGGAATTTTTATGGGGCTTTATTATTCATTACAACGATTATGTAAGGCACGAATGTTTAGCGATGGATTAAGTAAATTCCATTTCTGGGGATGGCAATCTATCATTGTTTTAGCTGCAGTTACTTTAATTACAGGTCACACTACTGGTAAAGAATATGCAGAATTAGAATGGCCAATCGATATCTTGATAGCTGTTGTGTGGGTAGCATTTGGCATTAATATGTTTGGTACAATTATCAAACGACGAGAACGACATTTATATGTTGCTATTTGGTTTTATATTGCCACTGTAGTAACTGTTGCTGTTCTACACATTGTAAACTCAATTGAACTTCCTGTAAGTATTTTAAAATCGTATCCAGTTTACGCAGGAGTTCAGGATGCGTTAGTGCAATGGTGGTATGGACATAATGCTGTAGCATTTTTCTTAACAACTCCCTACTTAGGATTGATGTACTACTTTGTTCCAAAGGCAGCAAATCGTCCTGTGTATTCTTATCGTCTATCAATTATTCACTTTTGGGCACTTATCTTTCTTTACATCTGGGCAGGTCCACATCACTTATTATATACATCACTTCCTGATTGGGCTCAGTCATTAGGAATTGTATTTTCGATAATGCTCATTGCTCCATCATGGGGTGGAATGATTAACGGATTATTAACATTAAGAGGAGCATGGGATAGAGTTCGCGAAGATGTAGTTTTGAAATTTATGGTTGTTGCAATAACGGCTTATGGTATGTCAACATTTGAAGGTCCAATGCTTTCATTAAAAAGTGTAAATGCAATAAGTCATTTTACAGATTGGACCATTGCTCACGTTCACGTTGGTGGATTAGGATGGAATGGAATGTTAACCTTTGGTGTTTTATATTGGTTAATTCCTCGAATTTATAAAACAGAATTATACTCTAAAAAACTGGCAAGTTTCCATTTTTGGATTGCAACTTTAGGGATTATTTTTTATGCAGTGCCAATGTATTGGGCTGGTTTCACTCAAAGTTTAATGTGGAAAGAATTTACTGCAGATGGGGTATTAAGATATCCTAACTTCTTAGAAACCGTAACGCAAATTATTCCAATGTACAAACTTCGTGCTGTTGGTGGATTGTTTTATTTGACTGGTGCAATTACTATGGCTTACAATTTAGTTAAGACGATGAATGCTGGTGTATTAGAAGAGAACGAAGCAGCAGAAGCAGCAAAACTAGAAGTACTAACTGTTGAACCTACTGGACATTGGCATCGTTGGATTGAACGGCGTCCAATTCAAATGCTATTATTGAGTTTAGTATTAATTTTAATTGGTGGCATGGTAGAAATGATTCCAACCTTCTTAATCAAATCAAATATCCCTACAATTGCGAGTGTGAAGCCTTATACTCCATTAGAATTACAAGGCCGTGATATTTATATAAGAGAAGGATGTTACACTTGTCATTCACAAATGATTCGTCCTTTTAGATCAGAAACAGAACGCTATGGAGAATATTCAAAGGCAGGTGAATTTGTATATGATCATCCTTTTCAATGGGGATCAAAACGTACTGGCCCAGATTTGCAAAGAGAAGGAGGAAAATATCCGAATGTTTGGCATTACCATCATATGATGGATCCAACAACAATGTCTCCAGGATCAATTATGCCATCTTATGCATTTATGGTTGAAGCGGATTTAGATACTTCTTCTACTGGACCCAAAATTCGTGCAATGATGACACTTGGAGTACCCTATCCAAAAGGATTTGATCAAATTGCTAATGCAGATTTAAGAAAACAAGCACAAGCAATCTCAGCTGATTTAAAAGTTAATGGCGTAGGAGTTTCAAGCCAAAAAGAAATTATAGCTGTAATAGCTTACTTACAACGATTAGGAATTGATATTAAAGCTTCACCAATGTCAGATAATGCTGTTAAACCTTAAACCTTAAAAAAAATGTTCTCCAAATATTTAGAATCAATCGCAGGGATAAGTGTTTATCCAATGTTTTCGTTAATGGTGTTCTTTGCCTTTTTTACTGGACTAATTATTTATCTAGTAAAAGCAGATAATGCACATCTTGATGAACTAAGCCAAATACCTTTAAATAACTCTAACGATACAATAGAATAATTAAGTCTATGAAATCATTCAAATCTATTTTCATCATTTTGTTGGCGATTAACTTGCCTATGAATTTACTTGCGCAAGATCCATTAGCTTCAAATGCAACACCTGTCGCTCCAACAACAGGCGTTCCAGCACTATTTTTTAGTCCAACATTCTATTTATTATCCCTACTTTTCATTGTCATGATTATTAGTATCGTAGTACTAAGTAGAGTATTAATGATGATGTCTAAAAACATGCTTCAAAATAAAGAATCATCTGAGCCAATAGTAGCAATAATTGAAGAAGTTAAAAAACCTTCATTTTGGACAAGATTTGATAGAGCAGTTTTAACAAGAGCAGTTCCAATCGAAAAAGAAAAAGATATCATGTTTGAGCATGCGCATGATGGCATTTACGAATTAGATAATGATCTTCCACCATGGTGGAAATATGGATTTTATTTAACAATAATTTGGGCCTTTTTATACCTGTTTAATTATCATGTTTTAGGAACTGGTAAATTACAATTAGCAGAGTATAAAGAAGAATTAGCAATTGCAGAAACAGCTAAGCAAGAACGCATGGCGTTAATGAAAAACAATGTAAATGAAGAAACTGTAATTGTATTAAATGATGTAGAAGCAATTACTACAGGCAAGGAAATTTTTACAAAAAACTGTGTAGCTTGTCATGGCCAATCTGCGGAAGGAATGGTTGGTCCAAACTTAACCGATGAGTTTTGGATTCACGGAGGGGGTATTAAAAATGTTTTTAAAACAATTACTAACGGTGTACCAGCTAAAGGAATGATATCCTGGAAATCACAGTTATCTGCAATACAAATTCAATCAGTAGCAAGTTATATATTAACTTTAAAAGGAACTAACCCAGCAAATCCAAAAGCACCGGAAGGAAACAAATGGGAAGATGTGACAACAACTACTGATAGTACCTTAGTAAATAAAAAAGTTTCTGTAAATACTGCAATTAGTAAATAGTGAATAATCCAAATTATGTGTCCTAATAAATCAAGCCTGCATTCTGGTGAAGAAGAATTTCGTGATAGAATAGCAACTATTGATGAGAAAGGCGAGCGCTCATGGATTTATCCTAAAAAACCTAAAGGGAAACTTCATAATAAAAGAGTAATAGTAAGTATAACTTTGCTTACATTAATGTTTGCAGGACCATTTATGAAAATTGACGGTCACCCATTAATGCTTTTCAATATTTTAGAACGAAAATTTATTTTATTAGGTGTTGCATTTTGGCCACAAGATTTTTTTCTTTTCATGCTTGCGATGTTAACATTTTTAGTTTTCATTATTTTATTTACGGCATTATTTGGCAGATTATGGTGTGGATGGGCTTGTCCTCAAACTATATTTATGGAAATGGTTTTTCGTAAAATTGAATATGCTATTGAGGGTGATTATATGCAACAAAAAGCATTGAATAAAGCACCTGCCAGTCCAAGTAAATTTATCAAAAAGTTCTCCAAACATATAATTTTTTTTCTAATATCATTTTTAATTGCAAACACCTTCTTAGCTTATATAATTGGAATTGATGAGCTAAAACATATCGCGCTTGACGATCCTTCTAAACATGCAGGTGGATTAACAGCAATATTTACTTTTACTGCTGTTTTCTATGGTGTATATGCTAGATTCAGAGAGCAAGTGTGTTTAGTTGTTTGTCCTTATGGAAGATTGCAAGGTGTTCTTTTGGATAAACAATCAGTAGTTATTGGTTATGATTATAAACGCGGTGAGCCTCGTGGTAAAATCCATAAAGGTGAGGATCGACAATTAGGAGATTGTATTGATTGCCATCAATGTGTTCAAGTTTGTCCTACTGGTATTGATATTCGTAATGGCACTCAACTGGAATGTGTAAATTGTACAGCTTGCATTGATGCATGTAATTCAATAATGGATAAAGTAAATAAGCCGCAAGGTTTAATTCGCTATACATCGGAAGAAGCCATTGCCACTAAAGCCAAATTTAAAATTTCAACGAGAATAATTGCTTATTCAGTAGTATTAATAGTACTTCTAGGAACATTGATTACATTATTAGTATTGAGAAGTGACGTTGAAGCTACTATCTTAAGGACACCTGGATTATTATATCAACAACTACCTAATAATAAAGTAAGCAATCTGTACAATATGAATATTGTAAATAAAACATTTAAAGATTTGCACTTAAAATTAAAAGTTACCTCTCCACAAGGAGAAATAAAGTGGATAGGAAGAGATGTTACTGAATTAAAACATCAAGACATTGCTGCAGGAGAATTCTTCATTATCTTAAATAAAAGCGATATAAAAACCACTAAGACTCAAGTAACAATTCAAATTATTGCGAATAGTAAAGTTGTTGAAGAAGTAAAAACAAATTTTATTGGACCAACAAATTAATAAATAAAAGGATGAATTGGGGACACAAAATAATAGTTTTATATGCGGTATTCATGTTTGGGATATTATTTATGGTTTACAAGTGCACACAACAAAAAGTGGATCTTGTTACTGATAAATACTATGAACGTGAAATAAAATATCAAGATCAATATGATGGCATGACAAAAAGCAATACCAAAGAATATCATGCTGACATTGCTTTGAATTCAAGTAAAACTGATCTAACAATTAAATATCCAGAGAACAATAATGCAGAAAAAGTTAATGGAGAAATATATTTTTTTAAACCTGACAATGCCAATCTCGACTTTTCAGTTCAAGTGCTGGTTGATAGTAATAACCAACAAATTATTCCTGTAAACAAATTAGCAAAAGGAAGCTGGAGAGTTCAAATGAGTTGGAATCAAAACCAGGTAAAACTATATCAAGAAGAGAAAATACTACTTCAAT
Organism: Bacteroidota bacterium; assembly: GCA_031423735.1. GTDB lineage: Bacteria > Bacteroidota > Bacteroidia > AKYH767-A > OLB10 > JANXSD01. Next base: position 13,498 of record JANPGA010000017.1, read on the forward strand.
AAATGAATGTTTTATTTTGGTCGGCAATTACTTTGGGCTTTTTAGGAAGTTTCCATTGTGTAGGTATGTGCGGACCGATTGCCTTGGCATTACCCTCGCCGAAAGAAGCTAACGGAAATTTATTATTAGGAAGATTACTATATAACATAGGCAGAATTATCACCTATGGATTGTTGGGATTAATCGCAGGTATTATTGGAAAATCATTTTCATTTATAGGATGGCAAAATAACTTAAGTATCATTACAGGAATAACTATAATTCTTTTTGTACTTTTTTCAAATGATCGAATTGGTAAATTACTAAATGGAAAACTAGCAAAGGTTACAATTAAAATTAAAAAGCAATTTAGTTTTCTATTTAAGCGTCACTCCTACTCTTCTCTATTATTTATTGGATTATTAAACGGAATTCTTCCTTGCGGATTTGTTTATTTAGCAATTGCCGGAGCAATAGCAACAGCCTACCCAATAAACTCAGCAATTTATATGATGTTATTCGGGTTAGGTACATTTCCATTTATGCTAATACTTTCTATTACGGGTAGTTTTATAAGTATTTCAGCTCGTTCATGGGTAAATCGTTTATCACCCATAATAGCTATTTCTCTAGCATTACTGCTAATTCAAAGAGGGACAATGCAGCAATTAGATTCACACAAAAATTTTAGTCTCACTAATAAAGTGGAGATGCAAAATTGCAAATAACCTTAAATTATAATAATTTCTTATTGATGCACTATGTTCTTATTCATTCAAATGAATGACTAACAAAGGAACATCTGTTTTATATGCGATTCGCTTCGTTACACTTGGATTTGCCAAAGCATTAATAAACTTACGATGGTGAGTAACCATGGCAAGACAATCTGCCTTATGATGTTTCATAAAATAAGTAATTCCATCAGCAGTATTTAGATCAGTACATACATAACCTTTCATTTTAGGATAAGAAACATACTGCTTAATTTTATGAGTAACATTATCTAAATCTGTATCATCATGAACTAAGGTTTGATTATCTACATTTAAAAATATCAGTTCAGATTTAAACGTTTTTGCGATATCCACAACCGATTGAGAAGCTAATAAATTTTCTTTTGATAAATCTGTAGTGAAAATAATCTTTTTTAAACCTTCAAACTTCGCTTTAGGTGGAACCAACATTAATAAACATTGAGAATCTTTTACTACTCTACTAGCATTACTTCCAACAAGGAATCGCTGAACTTGCGAACTTGCCGTAGTAGCCATCACAATTAAATCAACATTTTTTTCAATTGCAATTTCATTAATACGAGAGGAAGGAAGTCCTTGTTGTAAAACTAATTCAAATGGAACGTCACTAACTTCGCCGTGAATCTTTGAATAATACTTTTTAAGTTTATTTAACGCACCGGCTTTTAATTCTTCAAAATCAATTTGAACAGTAGCTACAGTAACATCAGTATAAATAACTGGTGTTTCATAAGCATGCATTAAAATAATTTTACTTTTATAAACACGTGCTAATTCAACAGCATACATTAAAGCATTTTCAGCGCTTTTAGAGAAATCAGTAGGACAAAGAATAGTTTTCATAGGGTTAGTTTATTTTTCAAATATCGAAATTAATAGATTTACTCGTAATGACAAATATCAGAAGTTTAAATGATATATAACTAAAATCTAAATTTATTCTAGCGAATGTTTTTTATTCAACATTACAATTTCTGGTGTCCAAGTAACTAAATCATGAAAAGGCAATCTACGGAATGGGCAATCTTTAACCTTACATAAGTTACAAGGAATGATTTGACAAGGATCAGTATGTACGAATAACTCCAATTTATTTTCAAACTCATTATTTAATTCCTTTTCCAAAAGTTTAATTTCATCATGAACCTGATCTAATGAGTAGTAAAATGGCATAGTAATGTGGCAATCCACATGCAAATACTGACCAAACTTTTGAAGTCGTAAATTATGCACATCAATCCAAGAATCACGACGATGTAATGCAAGTGCATCCACGATTTTTGCAATCGTAACAAAATCTGTTTTATCCAATAAATGATCAATGGATTCTTTGGTCAATTTTAATCCACTCCCCATGATATGAATTGCTAATAAACTTGCAAGCAATGGATCGATCCAATATATACCAGTTAATTCATAAATACCAAGACCCACAATTAAAGCAATACTTGTTAAAGTATCCAAATGAAAATGTTCTCCATCTGCTACTAATGGTCTTGAATTAAGTTCGCGACCTTTCCGCTTTAGAAAAGTACCTATAAAATACATTGCCAATCCACTTACAGCCGTTAACAAAATACCGCCATTAATATTTTCTAATGGAACTGGATGAAAGAAATTATTTGCAGACTTGATAAGAATATAAACTCCCGTCCCTAAAATCAAAGCCCCTTCAAATCCAACTGCTAAATACTCAATTTTACCATGACCATAAGGATGATCATCATCTTTTAATTTAGCAGAATAATATAAGGAATATAAGGTAAATCCACTTGTTGCAATATTTATAAATGATTCAAGAGCATCAGAAAGTACGGCATTCGATTTAGAAACATAATATGCGAAAAATTTCACGATCATAATAATTACCGAAAAAATCAAGACTAGCCTTACCGCATTAATTTTAGTACGGAAACTAAGTGCTTCAGAAGATTTTGGTATCAAGAGATTTTGATTCAGTATTATTTTAGCAAATTAAAAAATAAAATGATCTAAAGCAAGTAGATCAGCAGCTGGTGGATAAATAATTAAAAATACTACAAGTAATAGTCTAGGAAAAACATGCTTCATATCCCACATTGGATTTAAAATTGCCATACCTATACTTGCAATTAGCAAATCAAAACCTAATGCATATAATGCAGTAAACTTTAGCAAACCGAGAATTAATAAGAATCCACCAACTAACTCAATATAAGAAGTAAAATAGGCAAATAATCGAATTAACGGCATCGGAATTCCAATATTCAAATAAGCTGGTTTAATGGTCTCGATTAAATTATCCATTCGCATCCTAAATATCTTATCATAACCTTGAAATAAAAAAAGCATGCCAGTAAAAACTCTTACGAGGCATAAGGCAATACTTTCATGGGTGAATAGTGTTTCCATCTTTAAGGTTATTACTGCAAATTTAATCGAACAAATGATATAATATGAAACTTTTTACCTAAAACCATTATCAATAACTAATAAATTCCGTCAAACCTTCCTTCATTCCCACATCCATCCACCAATTTTACAACTAATTTATTTGGACCGTAAGATTGATTTTCAGGAAAAATAGAAATACTATTTGTTCGTGGGTCCCATTCGGATAAGGTCCATGTATCATTAACAAAACAAGCGTATGATTTTAATCCTGATAATGCTTCAATAATTTTAACA
>JANPGA010000018.1:0-6756 GCA_031423735.1 Bacteroidota bacterium
TTTAGAAATTATAGGTGAAGCAACTAAACGGTTACTTGAAATAGAATGAAATTTCAATTTCGCATTCATGGGCAATTATAAATACTCAAAACAAAATCTCGCACGGCTATGACGAAATTGAAAACACACAAACTTGGGGCAATATCATAAACTACCTCCCAGCCCTAAAAAATGAAATTGAAGTATTATTGTTGAAATAATCATTTACAATTCTTAAAACCGAATTCCTTATTAGAATATATCTAATTGAAAGAACTACCTGTAGTGAAGATGGTAATGGATGCTGGGTTAGATTGATGAAATTATTTTAATCTAAACTTTTCTCCTGCGCAATTAATCAACTTGAAGGATGAACACTTAATCTTTAGGTTCCCATAATTCAATTTTGTTTCCTTCCGAGTCAAGTATATGTACAAATTTACCATAGTCGTAACTTTCAATTTTATCAAGAATTGTTACACCTTCAGATTTCAATTCCACAACCAATGCCTCTAAATTTTCAACTCTGTAATTGATCATAAAGTCTCTCGTTGATGGATCAAAATACTTAGTGGTTTCAGCAAATGGAGTCCATTGAGTTTGTCCTTTCTTTGAACTGTCGTCACCTTCATACCAATCAAATGTAGCACCATAAGGGTTTGTGTTCAAGCCAAGATGCTTTTGATACCATTCGGTTACTTTTTTTGGGTCTTTGCATTTAAAGAAAACGCCACCGATTCCTGTTACTTTTTTCATTGTTTGCAGATTTATTGTTTTGTAGTATAATGATTGAACTAAGAGAAAAGCCTGAAAGAAAAGAGACAATAATAACTAAAATAATTAATAAAGTTATACTTTTTTTCTGATTATTTGTGGTATTAAAAATTGCCTATTAGGCTTACCACTTTAATAAGCGTGATTAATTTTTGTTACTATTTTTCAAGAATAGACTTTAACATAGTCAAACTAAAATCAATAATTTTGGAAACATTTTTCTGCTGTAGGAATCATTAAATTATTCGAATATTTCAATGTACCTGCTTTATTCATCTAAACTTTGGTTTGATTTTCTAACAAGGATTCAGTCTCCAAAACTACAAAGGTAATTGCTTCTATTTGCCTAACAAAAGGTAATTATGTTTCAATGTTTTTGAGATCATTTATTTACTAACTCTATAATTTTACTGAACAGTAGTTTTTCGTCAATTGGCTTGGCTATATGATCATTAAATCCTACAGCTTTGCATTTTGCTAAATCATTTTCAGTTACATCTGCGGTTAATGCAATTATTGGAATGTTTGAATTTAGCTTTTTTCGAATTACTTCGGTGGCTTCAAATCCATTCATCTCTGGCATTTGCAAATCCATCAATATAATGTCAAATGATTTCGATTTAAGTTTTTCTATTGCTACCCTTCCATTTTCTGCAATATCGCGTTCAAATCCGAAGTCATCTAAAATTATTTTCATTAACAATTGGTTTAGCGAAACATCTTCAACAACTAAAACTTTTAAATTTTTAATGTCTTTTCTTAACTCAACATCTGTTATGCCCGTAAAAATTGGAGCTTCCATTTTACACTTTTGAAAACTTAATCTTACGCTAAAGGAAGAACCCTCATTTAATTTACTTGTTACTACAATAGATCCACCCTGTTTTTCAACCAATCTTTTTACAATGGCGAGCCCTAAACCTGTTCCACCAAATATTCTTGCAGTACTTGATGTAGCTTGTTCGAAGTTCTCAAAGATTGTTGGAAGCATATTTTCAGGGATTCCAATTCCTGTATCGGAAACAACAAGTTCAAGATTTACGTTATCATCATCTTCACTTTTTAAATGAATACTTACCTTTATTTCTCCATCAGGTGTAAATTTAATTGCATTGCTTATTAAATTCAACATGATTTGATTTAGACGCACCGAATCACCTAACAACAATTCTGGGATTGAATTATCAAATTCGGTAATCAGTTTCAGTTCCTTCTCTTGAAATTTTATATCAAACAAGTGAAGCATTATTGAAATAGATGATTTTAAATTAAATGGCAACAAGTCAAATGTCATTTTTCCTGCATCCACTTTTGCTAAGTCAAGAATATCGTTAATAAGAACTAGCAAAGCATCACTACTTGTTTTTATTGCTGTTATATATTCTTTTTGGCTATCTGTTAAATCTGTTTTCAATACCACTTTAGAAAAACCAAGGATTGCTGTCATTGGTGTTCGTATTTCATGACTCATATTTGATAAAAAAGTTTGCTTTGCTTGCATGGCCTCTTCTGCAATTTGCTTGGCTTTCAACGCATCATCTTTGGCTTGTATCAATGCGCTTTCAATTTTCTTTTCACAGCTTATGTCACGAATAGTGGCTGCTAGTAGAAATTCATTATCGGTTTCCAATTTACTGATACGTATAGCAACAGGAAAAACTTTTCCATCTTTATGTTGTCCGTATAGTTCCATTCCAATTGCTATTGTTTCGGGATCAAAAGAGAAATTTTTTCTGTGAGCGTAATGAATATTTTTATAGAAAGATTGTATTAAAATTTCAACTTCTTTCCCTAATATTTCATCACGATTGTACCCAAATAATTGTTCGGTTTGAAAATTTACAATTTGTATTTTTCCTTGTTGATCAACAATAACAATTGCATCAGGTGCAGATTCCAAAAAACCCTTAAATCTGTCTTCTAAAATACCATTCTCGTCCATATTAATCGTTTAAAAATAGTAAAATTAGGTTGTAAAATTGAAGGCTGGGAGTTTAGTAATTTACCTATAACCTTATGCGTCAAGTCTTACGAAGATAATTACTTTTAGCAATACTACGTAATTAAGGAATCACATTTGAACTACTGTAAAAAATCAAGCCACCCTAATTTTCGATAATTTATATTGAATTGGGGTACATTTTTCCCCGTTTGGCAAATTGGGTCATTTAATCCCATTTTGAGATTAAGTATTATTCAAAAAGATTCCTTTAATCGTTTTCGTTTTAGGAATACATCAACTTAAAATATCAAAACACAAACCTTTAATTAAGAGATTAACCTTTTCAGATATTTCGATAAACTTCATTAAAAGGAATTCTCATTCGATCTCCCCAAACACCTTGTTCATCTCTAATTCCACAAGAAATAATCATATTGATTTCTGCACCATAAGGTAATTTTAAAATTCCTTTTACTAATCTACTATCGAAACCTTCCATTGGGCACGTATCATAGTTTTCATTTGCCATTGCTAACATAAAGGTTTGAGCAGCCAAAGCACATGTTTTATGCACCACAACTCTCATATCATTTTCAGAAACCTGATAAATTATTGGTCTGAAAATGCCTACTATGTTTACTATTATTTTTCGGATAATTCCCAAAATACCAAAAAAGCGAGTGTATAAAAATGGCATTATTATTCCGTAATACTTTTTCCACGTTTTTATTCTTTTCTCTTGTTTTAATTCAGGACTATTTTTTAGAACATTTTGGGATTCCAATTCTAACATCTTTTTAGCTCTTTTTCTGTGCAAATCTTGCCTAGTTACAAAAACAACCATCTGTATAGCATTAGTTGCTGAAGCCTGATTTAAACACGCATTGGCTAGTTTCTTAAGAATCTTGGGATTTGTAATGTGATAAAATTCCCAAAGCTGCATGTTGGAACTGTTAGGTGCCAGCGTTGCAATTTCAATGCAATGTTTAACGATTTCTGCATCAATCGGAATTTTTTTGTATTGTCTTACCGACCGTCGGTAATTTACTATTTCTTCTAAAGTCATTTTTGCTTTTAGATTATTGTTCTTAAGAAATCATGTTAATTGCTTTAATTAAAATTCAATTTTCTACTTTCACTTATTACATGTATTTATTAAATTTTTAAAATATAAAAAAATATAGTGTTAATTTATTGCATTCAGATTATATAAAATTCTTTTTATTAATGTCATTTTTTGGGTATTGGTGGTAATACGTTTTTTAGTAAAACATTATTTGAAATTGACTGAATTGGTTTATTAACATTATTTACAACCTGTACTTTGGTTGGACCTTTTTCAATAGCCATAAACGTACTAACTAAAAGTAAAACGATAGAAATTAAAATAGCTATTGTTGTTAAACCAACTCCTTGCAAATATCTTTTGCTTGCTTTAATTGTTGCTGCATTATTTTTCAAATATGAACTTTTGTTAGCTTCAATTTCAAAAAGCAATATCTCTTTGTAAGTTTTTGTAATTAACTCCTTATACTTGGTAACAGATAGTGCTTGATCTAGAGGTTTACCTCTAAAGATGCTCAACATCAAAAGAATAGAACTAATGAATAATGCAATAGGAATTATGGCAATAAATTGAAATATTTGATTGGAAAAAGACAAACTATTTAAGAAAAAAGGAATAAATAATACAGTGAAACCTATAATAGTTCCCGCATAAGAATGTTGTTGCCTATACGAATCTACTTGCTTTTCAATAATCTCTTTTGAATTAATGGCAAGAAATTCAATAGGTCTAAGATCCTCATCTTTGATTTTCATTTCCATAAAATTATTAGTTGCCCAATAGCTTTTAAATTAGCTAAATAATAAACCTAGATTTGTTTTGTTGTTGAATTCGAAATTGGTTATCAATAATGGATCGATTAACACATAATGTACATCTGCTAGAACTTATATTAGAATCTTTGTGAAAAAAGACAAAACAATAAAATCGAAATTTAAACAGAAAAAACAACTTCAATTGTTGTAACTTAATGGTAAGCCCATTCTTTTTCCATACAATTACTTTTAGTGGATAAAGGTGGTAGTCAATTTAATCGGATTATCCATTTAGTACTTTCGTTACTTGCATTTCAGTTTTCTTAATGATTTTTTTAGAGGCTTTCTTAACTGCCTTTTGAATTGTATCCGTCAATTCAGAATTGTTTTCTCTTAGAACCTTACTTATTGCTGCTATAATTTTCTCTTTTAGCGTCGTGGCAATTGCCGATTTTACTAATACTGGTTTTACAACTTTTTTGGCCATGATTTTATTTTTTTAATTATTTTTAAATGTTCAAGCTTGATTATTTGTTATTACTGAATTTGAAGTACGACTGGATTTTTAAAATTTGGATAATCTGTATATCCCTTTTCATCCGCCGTATAAAATAGCTCCATCTTTAGACTTTGTGATAGTTCATGATCATATTCCATTCTTTCAACCAAATCAGGATTATTGATAAAGGGGCGACCGAATCCTACAAGATCACATAGACCATTTTCAATATCTGCTTCTGCACTTTCTTTATCGTATCCACCACAAATTATAATGGTATTCTTAAAATTATTTCGAATTAGTTTTTTTATTTCAATCGGAACTGTAGGTGCGCCCATTGAAGAGTGATCAACAAGATGGATATAAGCAATACCTAATTTATTAAGTTCTTTTGAAAGGTAATCATAGGTTGCATCAATTTCAGGATAATTAGGCATATCACCACCTATACCGTAGGGAGATAATCGAATACCTGTAATGCCTTTTCCAATGGCGGAAGCGACTTCCTCTGCAACTTCAATAACAAAACGACAACGATTTTCAACACTTCCACTATAATTGTCTATTCGAACATTGCTAATAGGTGATAAAAATTCTTCAAGCAAATAACCATTTGCACCGTGCAATTCAACACCATCAAACCCAGCGGTTATTGCATTTTTTGCAGCCGAAACATATTCTGCTTTTGTAGAAACAATGTCGTCGGCAGTCATTGCTTTAGGGGTAGGGTAATCTTGTAATTGTTTTGCATCAGTCCACATTTGACCCAATGGTTTTATTGCAGAAGGTGCTTCTATTTCCGCTCCTTTTGGCATATTCAAGATATGGCTAATTCTTCCAGTATGCATCAATTGAACAATTATTTTTCCACCGCCTTTATGAACTGCTGATGTAGTTTTTTTCCATCCGTCAATTTGTGCTTCGTTAAAAATTCCTGGTATACGTGCATAGCCTAAACCATTTGGCGAAGGTGATGTTCCTTCAGTAATAATTAAACCTGCAGTTGTACGCTGTTGATAATAACTTGCCATTAAATCATTAGGAATATTATCAATGGCTCTGCATCTAGTCATGGGAGCCATTACAATGCGGTTATTTAATGATAAAGACCCAACCTTTGTTGAAGTAAATAATTTGTACTTTTTCATAATTATTATTTATTAGAGTTGCCATTTTGTTTTTTTGAAATATTCAATTTGTCCTTCGTGGTTTTTTGCTCCCCTTTTAGTTCTTAAATTTTCTTGGTTTCTTCTTTATTTTTTTTGATCTAGTTTGATAGAATAAATTTTATTTTTTCCTAATCTTTGTTTTCTCATCATACTATAAATAAAAATTTTCTTTATTTATTTAACCTTGAATCCCAATCAACTGATACAATAATTTCATTTCTTCTTCCAAATAATTGGTATGGTGGATTATATCCTAAATATCGAAAGTTTCCAAAATAATTTATATGTTGATTTTTCAGTTCAACTTCAAGCAATAATTTATATTTCCTTATGAGGTCATTGGAAGCAAAACCACCAAATTTAATAGCGGCTACATATTCCTCTGAAACCGTTTTAATAGTTACATCAGAATCGTTAGGAATTGGTAAATTATCTTTATTGAAATTTGTTGGCATAACAAAACTCATAGTTGAAGCGGAGTCACTTATATCCATGTGAACTGGAGAGGTCATGGCAATTTGCCTTTTATCCCTATTCCCACCAAAAATGTAACGTGCTAGTTTTGTGAAACC
>JANPGA010000019.1:0-2948 GCA_031423735.1 Bacteroidota bacterium
CCTATGCAATTTATTTTAGGAGCTATTCGTGGAATACATGTTTTAACTCCTCGTAACATGACACAAGCAGCAGGATTTTACAATACAATTCTCGCATCTGATGAGCCAGCATTAGTTATTGAACCGCTGAACGGATATCGCATTAAAGAAAAACTTCCTTCCAATCTTGGCGATTTCAGAATTCCAATTGGTGTTCCTGAAATTTTGCAAGAAGGAAATGATATAACAATAGTTACTTACGGATCTTGTTGCAGAGTTGCTCAGGAAGCAGTTCAGCAATTAGCAGAACATAATATCTCTTGTGAATTAATTGATGTACAATCATTATTGCCATTTGATATTCATCATCACACTGCAAAATCTATTGCAAAAACAAATAAGGTTTTATTTTTTGATGAAGATGTTCCTGGAGGAGCAACAGCGTTTATGATGCAACAAGTAATGGAAATTCAAGGTGCATATAAATTCTTGGATGCAGAACCTAAAACGTTAACAGCAAAAGAACATCGTCCTGCTTATGGATCGGATGGAGATTACTTTTCGAAACCAAGTGCGGAAGATGTATTTGATACAGTTTACGAAATGATGAATCGATATAATCCTGCTAAATATCCCGCTATTTATTAATTGATTAAGAATTCAAAATGGCATTTAACCGAATCACGGAATCAGAATCCAAATATGATCATCTTGAAAAGATGAGTATTTTGGAATTATTAGAAAATATTAATCGTGAAGATAAATCGGTTCCACTTGCTATTGAAAAAGTAATTCCTACAATCGAAAAACTTGTTGATGCCATTGTATTACAATTAAAAATTGGTGGTCGTCTTTTTTACATGGGTGCAGGAACAAGTGGACGATTAGGAATAGTTGATGCTTCTGAATGCCCTCCTACTTTTGGTGTTCCTCACGGATTAGTGATTGGCATCATTGCTGGTGGTGATTTAGCGATTCGCAAGGCAGTTGAATTTGCTGAGGATGATACAAATCAAGGTTGGAAGGATTTATTAGAATATGCAGTAACAAGTGATGATGTAGTAATTGGTATCGCAGCATCGGGCACTACTCCTTATGTAATTAATGCCCTAAAAGAATGTCAAAATAATAATATACTTACTGCTTGTATTTCTTGCAATCCAGGAAGTCCTTTAGGAGAAGTATCCAACCATGCAATTGAAGTATCTGTAGGTCCTGAATTTGTTACAGGAAGTACTCGAATGAAAGCAGGCACTGCACAAAAATTAGTGCTAAATATGATTTCCACAGCTACCATGATACGACTAGGAAAAGTACAGGGTAATAAAATGGTAGATATGCAATTGAGCAATCATAAACTTATTGATCGTGGAACTAAAATGGTGATGGATGAGTTAAATATTGATGAAGCAATTGCTGCAAAATTACTCCTTGAAAATGGAAGTGTTCGAAAGGCAATTGAAGCGTATCAAAAATAAATTAGCAGATTTAAAATAAAAAGTTTTATAGCCCAAATTAAAACTAAAAAATCAAAAAAATCGAGTAATCTCCAGTGCATGGAGAGAGAAATATAATTATCATGCAAGACATTGAACCATACTATTCCTGGCATCACCTTTACCTTTCCTCAGAAGATGAGTTATCTCCATTTTATGGAGCAGAATACAGTGAATTTGAATATAGCAATACCGTTTATAATTATTACATCCATCCACAGTGGGATGATTTTGGATCTAGTACTTTATACACTAAAATACTTTTTGCAGATTACGAACAAAATATTGCAATATTAGAATTCATTGGGGAATGGAACGATGCCATCAATAATGATATAATGCTTTTAAAACGTGAAGTTATCGATCAACTAATAAATAATGGAATTAACAAGTTTATTTTAATTGGTGAAAACGTGTTAAATTTTCATGCTTCTGATGACTGCTATTACCAAGAGTGGTTTGATGAAATTGAAGAGGGTTGGATTGTTGCTTTAGATTTCAGAGACCACGTTTTGAATGAATTTTCTAAAAACAATATTGACTATTATGTTACTTTTGGTGGAGAACTTAATGATTCTCGTTGGAGAACATATAATCCTAATCAATTGTTACAGCGAGTGGAAGAGGTAATAAATCATAGATTAGCATAATTAATTGGATTTCTTATCATAATGATGTTATTTTTACATTATGATAGGATTCAGTACCATAAAAACATTGCTAGTTAGTTTACAGCTGTTAATGCTACTATTATTCGTTCTGCCAAAATCTCCGAATAAAAAACCAATAGTTTTACAAGGCAAAGCTTCCTATTATGGAGAAGGATTTGATGGAAAAAAAACTGCCAATGGGGAAACTTTTTCTAGTGCTGATTTCACAGCTGCACATAAATATTTTCCATTTAAGACCTATCTTTTAATTACTAATCAAAAAAATAATTTATCAGTAACTGTACGGGTAAATGATCGTGGTCCTTTTGTCAAATCACGAATTATCGATCTTTCTGAATCAGCTGCAAGGAGAATTGGAAGTTATTTACATGGATTAGCATCTGTAAAGTTGGAAGTGCTAAACGTTCTTCATAGAAACAAAGAAATTGATAGTATTTTTTCTTGCAATGATGTTTTAGACTGTCTCGGAAATCCTGAAATCATAAAAAATTATTCTATTTCTTTATGGCTTACAAAAGATTTAATTCACATGCTTTATGTGGCTAATGAATTATACTTGCAAGAAGATGTTGATAAGGTTTTAATTATCGGACAAGGATTAGATGAAAACAGAACTTATCATTTAGTAATTACTGGAATACCAAATAAAAAATCAGTAATCAAACAAATAGACTACTTCGAAAAAAAAGGATTCATGAATGTTAAATTATTGAAGTAATAATTTTTAACTTATTTTTTTATCATTTATTAATTTTCTAACCACTTCTTTATCATTTGGGAAATTAAAATCTTCACAAATTAA
>JANPGA010000020.1:0-2954 GCA_031423735.1 Bacteroidota bacterium
CTTTTTGTTGCTGCTATGGCATTAAAATATTTGGAATCACCGAGTATTACAAAAGTAATTTCTCATGCGATGAACTCAAATGCAATTTATGGCAACTTGTATTCAACTACTGATGCGTATACTGGGATGGGAGCCACGCAAAGGCCAGCAGGTAATTACCCAAATCAAGTACGTAAATGGGATTTCTCTGCTACAGGTTCTGCTTTAAATGAAATTGCTATTGCCTCTCGAAACTGTTCCAATGCAAAGCGAATTGATTTTGGGAATACTGTTCATAATCTAACCGGTTCTACTTATCCTGAATTGTACGGATGGGCATTTTATGAACTTGATGGAAGTTGCCAAGTGATTATCTTGAATATGGGACAACGATATTATTCCACCAATATTAGTAATTTATTCCCTTCAAATCATGATTTAACTTTTCATCAAATTTATTCACAAGATCCTACCTCAGGTATTATGGGGAATCCCAACAATAACAATATTTCCGGTTATGAATTACGAGATCAAAACCTAAGTTCGTTATCATCAAGTGATCCAATATTATTACATCCATTTTCAATTGCAAGAATAAAATATGTCAATCCAAGTTCGGTACCTGTAATCGAATTTCTTGATAACACCCTTTGTGTTGGGGAGCAATCATCACTTCGTGTTTCTGGAGGAACTCCACCTTACACGATTGATATGAGTTCATTCGACCTTTCTCAATCTCAAATTACCAACTCAAATACAGCATTTCCTTTTAATGCTACTATAAGTGGAACTTACAACTTTTCTATTCTTGATAACTTAGGAAATCGTTCCAATAACATTACACTTGATGTTTATAATGGCCCATCATTAATAGTCTCTAGTGCTAGCACACAAAATATTTGTAGAGGTAATCATGTTGATCTAACGTCATCTTTTACAGCAGGCGATGGCCCAAGTGCTGCTAATTCACTAGATTATTCGTTCCTTTGGACTCCTTCTTCTAACATTGTTCAAAATAGAACTAATCCAGATGGAATTCCGATGCAACAAAATATAACTGTTGCGCCAACACAAACTACCACTTATCAAGTTTACATAACCGATGGGGTATGTTGGTCACATGGAGATCCGATTGAAGTGCTTGTAAAAGGCTCAATCGTTGATGCGGGTAAAGACATTATACTTTGTGCTAGTACTGCTGATCTTACTGCGACTTATATTAAACCTCCCGGAACAGGAAGTACTCCGCCCACTTATGCGTGGTCTTCGGGTGCAACTTCAGCATCTTTTACTACTCCAACACTTTCCCCAGGCAATAATTCATTTACCGTAACAGTTACTGATGATGGATGTACAACAAGTGATATAGTAAATGTATACAATGAGGATTGTTGTACTTCGGGTACCTTTGTTATTAGTCCTGCAAGTACCACTAATTATATTAATGATGATAGCTATATTTATAGCAATGCAACATCAAATGGATTTGATATAATAGGTAATACTAATATCTTTACTGTTACACCCCATATTTCCACCAATACAATGGAAATTAATGGTGAACTTTATATATTAGATAAACATATAGTTACTTTGCAAAATTGCACACTACATCTTGGTGAAAATGCAATTATAAAAGTTACTTCGGGAGGAACATTGAAATTAGTGAATTGCATTTTAACCAGTTGTTCATCGGTTCAAAAAATGTGGCAAGGAATTAAGGTAGATAAAGAAGATGGTTTTGATGATCCTTCCATTGAAATATATTCTTCTACAATATCTGATGCAAATCAAGCTATCTATTTAGCAAGAGATGCTAATTACAAAATTGACGGTAATACTTTTGACAATAATTACGAAGACATCGTAATGGAAAAATACCAAGGCTCAAACCATAAAAATACTCCTTCCGCTGCTTTTACTGATAATTATATTCGTGGAAATACTTTTACCAGCAGTAGCACAACACTTCTAAATGGAAAATATAAACTTACGGCAATTGATTTAAACGATGTAGAGTTTGTTGTTATTGGACAAAATCCTTCTGGATTAGGAAATGATTTCGACCATTCATCTTATGGAATTAAATCAACCAATAGCGGCTTTAATTCCATAAAAAGCACTTTTAACTTAATTAAAATTTATGGTAATTCAAAGTTTTCACAAGCAAGTATTTTTGCTACGGAAAATAACACCTTCAGTGATCATACGATAACAATTGGAAAAAACGGAGTAAATACATTCTTAGAATCAACAAATGGAATCGTTACCAATGGGCCGGTAAATTTAGATATAAAACAAAATATTTTTGGCACTTCAACTTCTGCAACTGATAGAATAACTGGTAACTGTATAAAAATTGAAAACACCCAGAATAAAGATATTTTAGTAAGCAATTCAAATAATTTCTACGACTACAACATTGGAGTTTATCTCCATAATGTAAACATGTTTAATCCACAAATGTTGCATAATGGTACATTTGCAATAAAGGATAATGTATTTATTACAGCAGACATTAGTTCGGGAACTAATTTTAAAGGTACTGCAATTGCTGTTCATAATGATTTCAACTATTTTTTAATGAACGAGGGTGAAATATCGGGAAATCAAATTGGTAATTCTAATGCTAACAGGCAACCTCGAATAGCAATAAGTATTTCTGAAATTAACAATATTAATATTCATCATAATGAAATTTATTTTCATTTAGGAACAAATCCATCACTTTATTACAAAGGTATTTGGATGCAAAATTCTTATAATGCGTTGCTCTGGAAAAATAAAATTGAAAACACCGTCAAACTTAACAGTGGACCATTATTTACTGGACTAGAATCTGACAATTGCTTAATTCCAGCGTTTTATTGTAACAGAACTTACAAAATTTCTTACGGGATGTATTTTCATAATGATGATGAATTTGCAAGACTACAGAAAAATGAAATAAAACAATATGAAATTGGAATCCAACT
>JANPGA010000021.1:0-5511 GCA_031423735.1 Bacteroidota bacterium
TCACCAGTTAACTGACGCGCTTCTGCATCATTAACAGTAAGTACATCCACCATACTTATTGTTTTTAGCAAATCATCCATGGCAATTTCCATCCAAAAGTTCATGGTATCCATCACAATCAGTTTCGGGCGGTTCTTCATGCGCTCAATAACCATCATCTGAATACTAGGCATGAGGTTCCCTAACATCAAAAACTCACAATCTTGAAACGACTCTGGAATAATTGGATCAAAAGTGCTCAAAACGTTCAATTGGGTGTCGATTGTATCGCGAGAATTCATGTCTTCATGGTATTTTCCCGACCAAAAGAAGGTTTTTTCACCTTTTTTAATCTGAAGACCATCCGTATGGATACCTTTTTCTTCAAATGTTTTGATCATTTCGGCAGGAAAATCTTCCCCTACAACCGATACAAGGTTAATGTCTTTTTTGAAATAAGAGGCTGATATTGAGGCGTAAGTAGCTGCACCACCAATTATTTTATCTGTTTTACCGAAGGGGGTTTCGATGGCATCAAAGGCGACCGTACCAATTACTAGAAGGCTCATGAGTAGATTATGCTAAATTTTCCTTGCAAAGATATTTGTAAATCCGTTCTGTTGTCTTACTTTTGCAGCCCGATACAATAAAAAGACTGTTTAAAATCAGGATTTTTGCCAATTCGGATGCCCCAAAGGCAAAATGTTCTTCTCTTTTTGATCCCAACACGTGTTTTAGCCAAGAAGTATGCACTTCGTTTAACTTCTTGGTGGCATGAGCAAGATGAATGAT
This sequence comes from Bacteroidota bacterium, assembly GCA_031423735.1. GTDB lineage: Bacteria > Bacteroidota > Bacteroidia > AKYH767-A > OLB10 > JANXSD01. Next base: position 772 of record JANPGA010000021.1, read on the forward strand.
CTTCTTTCTGTAAAGCAGGAAGAAGGTTTATTCCTTCTTAGCTCAGCTGGTTAGAGCACATGACTGTTAATCATGGGGTCCCTGGTTCGAGTCCAGGAGAGGGAGCGGTGAAGTAGACCATGCAGCGAGCTATCTCTGCTGCATAGACACTTCACCGCCTAGCATTGTGAAATGAGCTTGCGAATTTCTCTATTGCTGGGCGGTATATAAATAAAGAAAACCCTGAAGTCTGACATAGTCTGTACTTCAGGGTTTTTTATCTAATATTGTATAAATACGTCTTCATTTTTTATCGAGACCATAACATTTTTAAAAATGGAACACCCTAAATACACTACATATGTGTTGTACAGTTTAAAAGATCACCAATTTTATATTGGATATTCTTCAAATTTTAATCAGCGAATTTTAGATCATGAAGCTGGTAAAACAAAAAGCACTGCTCCACGAAGACCATTTCAAGTAATTTTTTGCGAGTATTATTTTTCTAAAGAAGATGCAATGCGCAGAGAAATGTATTTCAAGACCACTGCTGGTAAGAAAACACTTAGACTAATGTTACGTGAAAGTTTGAAAGAGATAAAACAAATCAAAATCTGAATTCAATTTTAATGGATGAAGTCAACGTACTTCCTGCAAGATCACAAATTTTAGATTGGATTTACGGCGAATTTTAATCAGCGAATGTTGGATCATGAAGCAGGTAAAACTCTTTAATTAGTTTAATTGAGTTTTTATCATTTGCCAAATCCCACAATGGTCCAAGACCACCTAGATAAAATAGAGCATCGTAATTGTCTTGTGCAACATCACTTAGTTTTAGTGAGTGAGCTACTTTGTCAATTAAATCATTGTCTTTAAAAAATCGTTCTGTAGCAGGAGTTTGTGCTTCCTTCGCTTCGCTTTTTGGGTCAACAGGCGGCTGACCTACATTTGGTGATGCAATAGTTATTACTGCACCAGGATCTGACAAAACATAATATGGTGCTGCAAATTCTTCAATTCAAAATCCGGTTTTCTCTCCTGTATTTCCTAACTCACTATGTGAGGTGAATACAATTAGTATTTTCATTTTTTTTTTATAAATAGTTAACTCAATAGTGTATGATAACTTTTATAAATTTAAATTTAGCAATTAACTTAAATATCGTCTTAATATCCATGCTATTGTTTCATGTTGTTCCATAATGCCTGTTAGAAAATCTGCTGTTCCCGCATCTTTCAATTTATCACTACATTCATCGAGATCTTTTCTTAAATATTTAATCAACGATTCGTGGTCTGCAAATAATTCTTTTATCATTTCTTTTTGTGATGGGTATTTATTAGGTGATTCTTTCAATCGGGTAAGCTGTGAAAACTCTTTCATCGTTCCAATTGTTTTGCCGCCTAATTTGCTGATGCGCTCTGCAACCTCATCAATAGTTTCTTCCATTTCTGTGTACTGACTCTGAAATAATTTATGCAACTCCATAAAACTTTCGCCTGATACATTCCAATGAAATTTTCTTGTCTTGATGTACAATGTCATTTCATCAGATAAAATAATTTCAAGTAATGCAATACTTTTGTGTAAATGTTTTTGAGTGATGCCGATTTCTGTTTTCATTTTAAATTATATTTATTGTTTGTTAGTATTATTGTTTTTGTTAAGTGTTAAAACATTTTCAGAGTTTTTCTCCATATGCTTTATTTCTGAAATTTCTTTTTTAATATCCTGGCGGATAAATCCGAATATGCTCATATATAGGTTAGCAATCCACACTAATCCAAATCCTGCTATTAAATATCCACGCCAATCATTCATCAAAAGTTTGTAATCAGTGAGCAAGAGGAATATCGCACTTACATAATGACTGAAACAATACTCACATGTAAAAAGATAAAAAAATTTTCTTTCTAATAAAGTTTTGCTGCTTTTAGATTTATTTGAGCAATATTCTCGTGGCTCTTTAAATACTTCTTCATGTGTAACAGTCCATGAAATGCAAGCAATTGGAATTGCCAATATGAACAACCAAATAATTTGAAGTGTGATTTCCATTTAAATTAATGCCAATATCCATTTGACCAATACATGCCTCTTCTACTTCTACGCCATTGTCCAGGATTATAGGTGCGACCATGTCTAGGTATTGCCCAATATCCATTACGATGCGTATAAACATTCGATTGCCTATTCCAAACCCAATAACCATCAACCCAAACATGTGTATTGCCAGGACGAACGGGTCTTTCTATTTCAGTATATCTTGGTTCTGAGGCTACGTATTCGCCGCTACACCCATTAAATAGTATGGTAGAAATAGATAAGCTAATTAGAAATAATAAAAATTTCATAGGAGTATAGTATTTAATTATGTTATATTCATTAGATATGTAACAACTTTTAATTTCTTACGTAGTTCTGTATATAAATTGGTTTTCATTAGATATAAAAAAATAATTTGTTTGCAATTTCTTCGACTTTTATAGTATAATTTTTGGCATACAACTCGAAATTATCTTTTTTATCTTTGTTAAGAATTTGGTCTAGTATGAATGTGTCAATAAATTGTAGAAAATTGTATTGCTGCTTTTGGTTCAACAGTATACTCTTTTCTAGTGATTAAATTAGATCGATTTCGCCATATTTAGTAAAAAGTCAAATTCAAGAACTAGAAAATTCAACTTTTCAAACAATTACGGACTATTTTACATTTGCACCTTTTTTATGGATTTACAATTGTACCAGTAAAGTCTACATTATGAAATGAAAAGAGAATAAAATCCCTATCATTTTTAGTTTCATCATATTCTTTCATTTTAACTTGAATAATTGAAATGAATTATTACAACAACTACCGACACAATATGATAACATTAGCTACTTTATTTCTTGATATTTTATCTCACAATTTACACCTTGACATTTTAAAATAAAAAGACAATTATTAATATTTACAATGAGTGATTTACATTTGATTCTATTGCAGAGGATTCTTTTTATTTTAATATAATATTCTTTTATTTTTTCAATTATTATATTTGAACTTTCAACAAAACAAAATTGAATATCCTTTAAGAAACTATTGTTGTATAACTTTGAAAATAATTTACATGATTCACACATTAGCTGTATTAGGATATCAATCCTCATACAACATAAGCTTGTTATTCAATATTAAAATTAGCTGCTGCATTTCATTTATTTTTTGCAATAAGTAGGAAATGGTTTCTATCCCTTCTAAATTAATTTGCATTTCATGATACCAGAATACGAACTTTTCTAAATTTTGTAATTGACTAATGGGAACAAATATTTTTTCTTCGATAATTGTAATTTCAATTAGACCCGATTCATACAATGATTGAATAAATTCTAATTTAATGTTGTGATTTAGAGATATGTCATCCGCAGAAATTAATCCATCCTTTTCCATAAAATTATTTAATTAAGTTTCGATAATTCATTCAACATTGTTTTTTGTTCCTCACTAAGATTTGTTGGCAATTTCACATGGTAAGTTACATAAAGGTCACCGGTTTGTCCTTCCTTTTTATATACTGGAAACCCCTTTCCCTTTAAACGGACCTTAGTATCATATTGTGTTTCGGGACTGACTTTTAATTTTGCTTTACCATCAAGGGTTTCTATAGTAGTTTCACCTCCAAGCAATGCAGTGTATAAATCGATTGTTGCTATTGTAAACAAATCATTTCCTAATCGTTTAAAATGGGTATTATTTTCAATTAAGAAGGTAATGTAAAGGTCTCCAGCAGGTCCACCATTTGCACCTAAAGCGCCATATCCACTAAGTTTTATTACTTGTTTGTTTTCAACACCTGCCGGTATAGTGATTCTAATATTTTTACCGTTGACTGCTAATGTTTGTTGATGTGTTTTCATTGCATCGGTTAAGCTAAGTTTTAGTTCAGCATTATAATCTTGTCCACGAAATTTAGGTTGTCTGCGTTGGCTAGCACCTCCAAACATGGATGAAAAAAATTCCGAAAAATCGCTACCTACATTTTCTTTATTTTGTTGACTTCTTTCACTGTCATTTTCATGGTTGTACTGTTGTTGTTTTTCGAAATGTTCAGCATGTTGCCAATCCTTCCCATATTTATCGTATTTTTTTCTTTTCTCGACATCACTTAAAACTTCATTAGCTTCATTAATTTTCTGAAAACTAGTTTGAGCATTCTTGTCATTAGGATTTAGGTCAGGATGCATTTTCCTGGCTAATTGGCGATAGGCTTTTTTTATGTCAGCTTCGCTAGCAGTTTTATCGATACCTAAAATTTTATAATAATCAATAAATTCCATATTCTATTTTAAAATTTTATTAATACAATTTATTACTTCAATATTTTAAAATTCAATTTAAACTGTTTTTTTTGAAGAAGTGTACGCCAGTCAATAAATAGTAACGCACATAGAAGCAAAAGACCTAGACTCAAACTTGCAATTGATTTCCATGATAATGCTGAATTTATCATGCTATCAAAATTTTCAGACGCGTATTTACCAAGGTGAACTGCAATGGCATCACTAGTGAATTTTCCTACTAAGAATGCAGGAATAATTTGTATTGGTTTAATTCTTGCCATACCGCCAGCTAGAAATAGCGGGGTAGTTGGTAGCGGAAGGAGTGAGTATGCCACAATTAATAATTGACTTTTCCATCCTTTTTCTTTCATTTTATTTCCAAGAAACTGTACATCCTTATTTTTGTCAGGTTTAAATATTCTATCAGA
>JANPGA010000022.1:0-2073 GCA_031423735.1 Bacteroidota bacterium
TTACTCGATGCCGACGTTAACTATAAAGTTGCTAAAACTTTTACTGATACTGTAAAGGAAATCGCCCTTGGTAGGGACGTGCTTATTTCAGTTTCTCCAGGGCAACTGATGATTAAAATTGTTCAAGAAGAACTTATTAAATTGATGGGCGGACAGGCAACAGATATTAATCTGAAGTCGAATCCTTCAATCATTTTGATGTCTGGTCTTCAGGGATCTGGAAAAACAACGCTTTCAGGTAAGCTAGCCAACTTTTTAAAAACCAAGAGAAGTCGCCAGGTTTTGTTGGTTGCTTGTGACGTTTATCGTCCTGCGGCAATTAATCAGTTACACGTTATTGGCGAACAAATTGGTGTTGAGGTTTATAGCGAGGCTGACAATAAAAATCCTGTTCAAATTGCGAAAAATGCACTTGATGTAGCTAAGGCTAAAGGTTATAATACTATCATTATTGATACCGCCGGTCGTTTAGCGATCGACGAGGAAATGATGAATGAAATTGCTCGTTTAAAGGATACTTTAAATCCTTCCGAAACGCTTTTTGTAGTAGATGCAATGACTGGACAAGATGCGGTTAATACAGCTAAAACTTTTAATGATCGATTAAATTTTGATGGTGTTGTATTAACTAAATTAGATGGTGATACTAGAGGTGGAGCTGCACTCTCAATAAAATCGGTAGTCAATAAGCCAATCAAATTTGTTGGTACAGGCGAGAAGATGGATGCACTCGATGTATTCTATCCTGAGCGTATGGCTGATCGTATTCTCGGCATGGGTGATATCGTTTCCCTTGTTGAGAAAGCGCAAGAACAATTTGATGCTAAACAAGCTGCCGAGTTACAGAAAAAAATTGCTAAGAACCAATTCAGTTTTAATGATTTTTTATCCCAGCTTCAGCAGATTAAAAAGATGGGTAACATTAAAGATTTAATGGGAATGATACCTGGAATGGGAAAGATGGTGAAGGATGTAGATATTGATGAAAATTCTTTTAAATCAATCGAAGCGATAATTCATTCAATGACCAATGCCGAACGAGAGCATCCTGATGTTTTAAATGGATCGCGCAGAAAACGTATTGCTGAAGGTAGTGGAACAAGTATTCAAGAAGTAAATCGTTTGATAAAGCAGTTCGACGATATGCGTAAGATGATGAAAATGTTCAACAATGGTTCTGCACAAAAGATGATGAAAAATATGCCAGCAAGGCGGTAATTGAATTAAGAATTAAGAATTAAAAATTAAGAATTACAAATTAATAAGTTTAGTTAGAAGGGGATTAGATGCAATTAATAGACGGGAAGGCTACTTCGGAAATAATTAAGGATGAAATTCGCGATGCCGTTAGTTTATTGTTGAGTGAAGGAAAACGCGCGCCTCATTTGGTGGCGATTTTAGTAGGTAATGACGGCGCATCAGAAACTTATGTAAGTAATAAAATTAAAACTTGTAAAGCAGTAGGATTTGTATCAACACTTTTAAGATTTGACCCTTCAATTACAGAAATGCAATTGCTACAAGAAATTGATCGTTTAAATAATGATGATACTGTAGATGGTTTTATTGTTCAACTCCCTCTTCCTGCTCATATAAATGTTCCAAAGGTTACAGAAGCTATTTTGCCTGAAAAAGATGTTGATGGTTTTCATCCAATAAACATCGGACGAATGACTCAACAAATGCCTTGTTATTTACCGGCAACGCCTAAAGGAATTATGCAATTACTGGAGCGATATCATATCGAAACTGCAGGTAAAAATTGTGTCGTAATCGGACGAAGTAATATTGTAGGCACACCAATGTCGGTTTTGTTATCTCGCAATACGAATCCTGGAAATTGTACTGTAACACTTTGTCATAGTCAAACTAAAGATATCGCATCAATTACGAGGCAAGCTGATATAATTATTGCAGCAATTGGTCGTCCTGAATTTTTGAAGGCTGATATGGTTAAAGATGGTGCTGTTGTAATTGATGTTGGTATGACGCGTATTTCATCTACTGAAACAAAAACGGGCTACAGGTTGGTTGGTGATGTTGATTTTAAAAATGTTTCTTCAAAATGTAGTT